>CALJKZ010000759.1 GCA_937983085.1 uncultured Gemmatimonadales bacterium | reverse complement strand
ACGTCCAGCGCACGCTCGAGAACCGGGCTCGGGGTGTAGTCCCGGGTCCCGATGCGGAAGAGCATGTTGAGGAAGTTGGCCGTGTAGGAGAGCTCGTTCTCCGGATAGACGTACGGCAGACCCCGATGGTGGCGGTACGCATAGGCCGCCAGCGTCGGCATCTTGGCGATGAGCCGGATGATCTGCTCCCAGCGGGCCTGGGGGTTGTGGACGTCCTTGGCCTCGGGGTAGAACGTCGAGAGGGCCGCGACGCCACTGATGCACATGCCCATGGCGTGAGCGTCGTACCGGAAGCCCTCCATGAGGTCGATGATGTTCTCGTGCACGTACGTGTGGAACGTGACCTCGTGCACGAAGTCGTCGAGCTGGCTCTGGGTCGGCAGCTCGCCCTTCAACAGAAGGTAGGCCACCTCGAGGTGGGTGCTCCGCTCCGCGAGCTGTTCGATGGGGTAGCCGCGGTACCGCAAGATCCCCTTCGCGCCGTCGATGTACGTGACGGTGCTTCGGGTCGACGCCGTGTTCTTGAAGGCCGGGTCGTAGGCCATCATCCCGAAATCGTCGTCGTTGACCTTGATCTGTCGCAGATCCATGGCCCGGATGACGTCGCCTTCGAGGATGTCCACTTCGTAGTCGCGACCGGTTCGGTTGTCGCGGATGGAGAGGGTGTTCTTTCCCGAGCTCCCGTTCTCTGCCATGGTCTCTCCGTTGATGACCGTCGTCGGCGGGACGGTCGGCGTCATTTTCCTGTAGAGCCTCTAAGTATACCAAGGGCGGGGCGGCCTCCCAAGCGGGTAGCGAGTGGCCCCATCGACACCCCTTCCCTACTGTTGCGTACGATTCACGGAAGCGACGAAGTCGGGAGGAGAGCGATGGTGAGTGGGCCGGGGAATCGGGGCATGGGAGAACACGGGTTGGGTATCGGTAGAGCGGCAGCCCTGCTCTTCCTCGTCTTCGTCGTCCTTCCCTTCGGACGGGAAGCCATCCAGGCACAGGACTTCCCCGTCTCGGCATTTCTGCCCACCGAGTCCCGCCAGTTCGACTTCTGGGTCGGCTCCTGGTCCGTGAACCTCCGGGTGCGACAGCCCGACCTGTCGTGGGCCGACCAGCACCGGGCCGAAGCGCGCATCTACCCGATTCTCGGCGGCAAGGCCGTCCTCGAACTGTGGAGCGAGGACCGGGTGGACGGCATCAAGGGCTACTCGCTCCGCTACTTCGACACCGCGCGGAATGAGTGGGTGCTCTGGTTGAACTGGCCGGGTGCGGACCGTTCGGGATCGTCGAGTCTGAGCGGCGTTTTCCGTCACGGCCGCGGCGAGTTCTTCCGGACGTCGGTGGCGCAGGACGGTTCTGAGACCCTCTCGCGATATACGTTCTCCGACATCACGTCCGAGTCGCTCCGCTGGGACGACGCCTTCTCCATGGATGGGGGAGCCACGTGGAGCCACTCGTGGATCATGGAGTTCACGCGCACCGCCGAACGTCCGCGGCTCGCGCCGGAGGGAGGCCCGGCCCACACCTTTCACCAAGGGTCCCGCTGCAGTGCCTCCGAGTTCCGTCGATACGAGTTTCTCGCGGGGCGGAAGGACGGCGAGGTCGTCGCCGGAGGTCAGGGTCCGGTGACCATCACGGGCTACCGGGTGCTCGACGGGTGTGCCGTGTTCACCTTCGCGGGCCCTGGAAGCGACCCGGAGCGGGCGTGGGGCTTCTCGCATCTAACGTTCAACACCTACGCCCAACGGTACGAGCTCACCACGCTGACGTCGCAGCGGGACACCCCGGCCCGGGTCTTCTACAGTCGCGATGCGGACGAGCTCATTCTCTACGAGTCGGGTCCGGGTGATGGCCCGCGGGACCGGTTCCGGATCGAGGAGTCGGCGGACGGAAGCGTCCTGTGGATCCACGAGACGCCCGACGGGACCGGGTGGGCACCCGTCTGGGGAGGGCGGGTGCGGTAGCGGGGAGGCCACCCGGATCCAGACCGCTCGGTTCGAACCCTCCGTTCGCCTCCCGCCACCGACTTGCACAGCGAAAGTGACAATGTCATTTTCGCGGACATGTCACTGGGAGAGCTGCAAAACCTGACCATGCTGGCCGTGGCCCGACTGGGCCCGGACGCGTACGCGGGCGAGATCGGTAGGACCTTGGCTGAACTCGCCCAGCGCGACCTCTCCGTCAGCACGATCTTCGTCACCCTCACCCGCCTGGAGGACCAGGGCCTGCTGAGGTCGACCCGAGGCGAGACCCCACGGCGGGGCGGAAGGGCACGTCGCGTGTTCGAGGTCACGGAGGCCGGGTGGGACGCCCTTCGGGCGACGCGGGCCGCATCGGAACGCCTCTGGGACGGGTTGGAGCCCGGATGACCCGTCAGGACGACCGCCGCGCTCCGGGAGGTTGGCCGCGCCGTCTTCTCTCGTGGCTCCTCCCCCTGGACGACTGGACGGACGAGTTCCTCCATCAACTCGACATCCGCGCAGCGGATCGACGTCCGTCGCGGCTTCCATCGGCCCTGTGGTACGCAGCTCAGCTCGCGCGCCCCTCGACCTGGAGCTTCATTTTCCTCATGCGGCGACGGCGTCTGGGACGCGATGGCGGTGGCGGCGCGTTGTCCGGCGTGGGAATGGACGTCCGCTACGCCGTCAGAAGCTTCGCACGGGAGCCGCGGGCCGCCGCCTTCATCGTTGCTGCGCTGGCAGCCGGCCTCGGCTCCGTGAGCGCCATGTACGGCGTCGCCGAGAGGCTTTTTCTCGCCGGACCCCGTCACGTTGCGGAGGCACACGAGTTGGTGCGGGTCTTCCTTTCCACCGAAGACGCCGGGGGCGTGAGAGTCTCGCCCTGGCTCCCGCTGCGCACCGCCGAGGCCATTCAGCGCGAAGCCCGCTCCTTTTCGGGCATGACCCTGTACCGGCGGGACCGCCGCCTCGCGCGAATCGGCCCCGCCGTGGGCCCCATGGAGGTGAGCGAGGTCGACGGGCACTACTTCACCGTAATGGGCGCGGTCCCCGCGGCCGGGCGTTTCTTCGATCCGGCCACGGCAGCCGAGGGTGGAAACGGCGCGCCCACGGTTCTGTCCTGGGCCGCTGCGGCCGCTGCCTTCGGTTCGCCCGGCTCGGCGGTCGGGAGGGCCGTCGAACTGCTCGGCGAGACCTACACGGTCGTCGGGGTGGCTCCGGAGGGCTTCGCCGGACCGCACCTCGACCGCGTGGACGTTTGGGTCCCCGTCGATCGGACGCTGGCGGAAGGCCGCAACTGGTGGCTCGTCGGACGGATTGCCGAGGCGGAACGCGTCGCTGGCTCCCGCGTGCGCGCCACCCTCGAGGCGCAGGCCATCCATGACGCGACGGACCCGGGACGGTTCTTCGGATGGGCCCGAGAGGGGCGAGTCGTGGTTGCGCCGATCGGATCGGACGACGGGGGCGCCGTCCCAGCCGAAGCATCGATCGCGCGCCTCCTCATGGGGGTGGTCGTCCTTCTCCTGACCATCGCCGTGGCCAATGTCGTGAACCTGTTGCTGGCACGCCTCAGTCGTCGGCGCAGGGAGTTGACGGTTCGGCTCTCCCTGGGGGCCGGTCGGCTTCGACTCCTTCGGCTTCTGGCGGTGGAAAGCGCCCTTCTGGCCTTCGCGGGCGCGGCGGCCAGCCTGCCCGTTGCCTACGGCGTTGGTCTGCTCCTGCGAAGGGTGCTCCTTCCGCAGGTGGCGTGGACCAGTTCGCCACTCGATCTGCGGGTTCTCACCTGCACGGCGCTGGCCGCCGGCGTCACGACGATCCTCATCGCGCTACTCCCGGCCCGGTACGCAAACCGGGTCGACATCGCCGCGGGAATGGGGCGTGGCAGGAACCCCGGAGCGGGCCGACACCGGCGCGTCCATGGTGGGCTGGCCATGGCCCAGGTGGCCCTGTCGGCGGCGCTGCTCATGGGGGCGGGTCTCTTCGCGAAGAGCTTCTGGACCATCAGGGTCACCGACCTGGGCATCGACGCCGAGGAAATCCTCGTAGTGGAGCTGCGCTCGCTGGACGGCCCCGTCGCACCGTCGGGATCGCCGCACGAGACCCGGCTGTACGAGGACGCCCTCGCCGTAGCCAGGGGCATGGACCCCAACGGCGGGGCGGCTTTGGCCGTGGGGCTTCCGTTCATATCGGGATACGGCTGGAGCATCTGGGTGCCGGGCCGCGATTCGATCCCGCAACTGCCAGGGGGTGGGCCCTTCGTGAGCGCCGTGGGCGACAACTACTTCCGGACGGTGGGGACGTCGATCGTCCGCGGAACGGAGTTGACCCGGGAGCACGTGGAGTCCGGGAGCCCGGTCGTCGTCGTGAGCGCGTCCATGGCAGCCGCCTTGTGGCCGAACAGCGATCCCCTGGGCCGGTGCGTTCACCTCATGCGGCAAGATGCGCCGTGCTCGAACGTCGTCGGTGTCGCAGAGGACGTACATCGGACCGGCTACCGCGAACCTCCGTCCATGCAGTTCTACGTCCCCATCGGGGCCAGCGAGAGCATCAGCGGGACCTCGCTCGTCGTGCGACCGTCCGGCGAGGTACCGGGCCTGGCCGAAAGACTAGGCGCCGACCTCGTCGCCCTCGACGCCGGCATCGACTACGTGGACACGGTTCGACTGGATACCGTCTTGGAGTCCCAGATACGCCCCTGGCGGCTCGGGGCGGTCGTCCTCGCGGTAGCCGGAGCTCTGGCCATTTTCGTGGCCGTACTCGGGGTCTACGGAGTCCTGTCGTACGCCGTGGAGCGACGCCGGACGGAGATCGGCGTGCGCATGGCTCTCGGGGCGGAACGCTTCGGCATTGGCGGGCTGATGCTCCGAAGCGGACTCACCGCCGGTGCCGCCGGACTTCTCTTCGGGATCGGTGCGGTGATGCTCGGGGGCCCCTGGGTCGAGCCTCTCCTCTTCGAAACCTCGGTGGCAGATCCCCTGGTGCTCCTCGCCGTGACCGCGTCCTTGGTGGCGTGCGTCGGGGCGGCCTGCGTCCTGCCCGCGCTGCGGGCCAGCTCGGTGGACCCCGTCGCCTGCCTGAGATCCGAGGGCTGAGTCGAGCACCGAACCGCTCGGTTCGAACCCTCCGTTCGCCTCCCGCCCTCGAGCGGGCAGGTCGGGGTGCTGCGAGAGTGCCGGGGGCGGGAGTCGAACCCGCACATCCCTGGGGATAGCGGCTTTTGAGGCCGCCGCGTCTACCGTTCCGCCACCCCGGCATGGGCCCGGGACGTCGCCGCCGGGCCCCGCGATAGTGTACCATCGGCCGGCGACGACGTACATGGACCGAGCGGGTCAGCCGCCGAGGATCTCCCCGATGCGTGCGGTCACGTCGGCTAGATGGTGCCTCGTCATCGAGTCCGATGCGTTCCCATCACGGGCCGCTCGGCGAATCGCTTCGAGTTGGGCGCGGACCAGCGGTCGCACGTCCGACCGCATGAGGGTCTCCACCTCGTCCTCGTCGAGCACGTCCCCTACCCCCTCCCCGGGCGCGGCCTTCGCCATGAGTACGGACATGCGCTCCAGGTAGACCCTCTGCAGGCTGCGTCGATAGGCATCGATGGCCTCCTCGTCGTCCAGCTCGGACCATATGCCCTCTCGAAGGTCTTCGAAGAGCTCCTCCAGCGTGTAGGCATCGTCGTCGACGAGCCCGGCCTCCGTCACCCGAACCAGGCGCTCCGGGTCCAGGAGGTTGTTCAGCGCCCGTGCCTGTACCTGCTGGATCCTCCCCGCAGCCCCGGTTCCCTCGATGAGTCCCAGCACACCGGAGTCGTTCAGCCACGCAACCCCGTCGAAGACGTGGTCGTTGAGAAAGCGCACCGCGCGCCTCTGGTCGGCCCCCGCGACGGGGTCGTACACGGGCCCGGCCTCGTCCGTGGCCTTGGGGGTCATGTACACCCCTCCGACCATGGTCACCACGTGGCCGGTGTAGCGGTTCCACATCCCTACGAGCTCACCGTAGAGCTCGGCGAGATCTCCGTAGTCCTCCCCGGCGGTGGCGGTCCACGCCGGGAGGTTGGGGAGGACGCGCTTGAGGTTGGCGATCCCGTACTCGCTGGCCCGCACCGGATCGTCCCCCAGGTCTTCCGTCTGGATCTCGGGGCTGTGGTTGGGACCGACGGGACCGAAGCGGAACACGGGATCACCGGCCCGATCCAGGATCCAGTCGTCCAGGATGGGCTTCTCGTCTTCGGGCGTGGCGACGCCCGGCATGACCCGATAGCCCCAGTTGATGGCGTAGTGGTCGTACGGGCCGATCATCCGGACGAAGCGCGTCACACCGTCCCCGGGCTGGGCGATGTAGTTCTGCCTGGCGTACTCCATGATGGAGGCGGCGACGCCGTAGGCGGACGTGAACGTGGGGGAGCGGAGGGAATCGACGGGAAACGCCGCGGAGGCGATCCAGTTGTGGGGCAGACCGAGAGCGTGGCCGACCTCGTGGGCGATGACCTGACGGATGGTCTCCCCCATGAGTTCCTCGGGGATGTCGAGGGTGCGCGCCGCGGGGTTCGCCGCACCGGTCTCGATCATGAGCCGGTTCCGGTACGACCGCATGTGGTTGTGATACCACACGATGTCACTCTCGATGATCTCGCCGGTCCGCGGATCCGAGACGCTCGGTCCCTGAGCGTTCCGCGTCGTGTTCGCGGCCCATCGCACCACCGAGTACCGGACGTCCTGGGCGCTCCACTCCGGGTCCTCCTCAGGCGACGGCGGGTCCATGGCGATGATGGCATTGCTGAACCCGGCGGTCTCGAAGGTCGCCTGCCAGTCCTCGACGCCCATGCGCACGTACGGTCGCCACTTCTCGGGACTGCCGGGGTCGATGTAGTAGACGATGGGCTTCACCGGGTCGACGAGTTCGCCGCGGAAGTACCGCTCCGGATCGGAGGGCTCCAGCCTCCACCTCCGAATGAAGGTCTCCTCGGCCGCCTTCTGTTCGTCGAGGCCGAAGTTGGTCCGGGTAATGGAGAACCACCCCACCCGGGAGTCGGCATGCCGCGGGCGAAGCGGCTCCTCCGGCAGAAGGATCATGCTCTGGTGCATCTCCATGGACATGGCGCCCGACCGCGCCTGGGCCGGCGGCTCGGACGCGTTGAACGTCATGGTGTGTCGGACGTCGACGTTCAGGGGAAAGCTCCGGGCGTAGTTGATGAAGCTCCGATCGGCGTCGAGGCCGCGAACTCCGTACTCGCTCCGCATCCGCGCATTCAAGCCGGTGAGGGCCGGGGTGTCGGACTCGAAGAAGGACGTCACGTCGATTACCGACGACGCACCGTCCTCGCCGGCCACTTCGATGTCGAAGGCCCCGATGATGGGGGCGAAGTTGTTCGCCTCCACCGAAATGGCGATGGCGAGCGTATCGGCTGCCACGTTCGCGTAGGAGATGGTCCGTAGCAGGATCCGGTCGCCCCTGCGCTCCCAGCGCAGCACCTGTTCGCCGGTCTTCACGCCAGCGGGCTGAAAGCCCGGAAAGCCCACGGGCACCTTCCCGATCCTCGAGACGAGGAGCATATCGCGCCC
>CALJKZ010000758.1 GCA_937983085.1 uncultured Gemmatimonadales bacterium | reverse complement strand
GACCCCTCCGTAGTTCGACATGACCGAAAGCACGTAGGGGCGGTCGGGCAGGTTCACCGCGGCCCAGACCGTCGAGACGCCGGTGATGCCCCCAGGCTTGTAGGCGACCTGCACCGAGCGGGGGATTGGGTCGCGCACGGGCCCGCCCTTGTACATGGCCAGGATCTCCTGGACCCGCCAGCACGACCGCTCGGCCATGGGAAGCTCGCAGTTTCCGATCCTCTCCATGATGAGGGCGGCGTCGCGGGGCGTGGACAGGTTCTCGTTGCCCCGGGCGGATTCCTCCGGGCGGATCATCTTCCTCTGTAGTAGCGTCTGTTCGGCGCCCAACGACGCCGAAAGGGCGTTGATGGCGTCCATCCCCAGCTCGTCGATGAGGACGTTGGTGGCCGTATTGTCTGAGTGGAGGATCATGTAGATGGCGTAGTCCTCCAGGGACAGCGCCGAGCCTCCGTCGGTGAGCACGCCGAGGACACCGCTTCCCCCCGTGCGTACCTCGTCGGTGAGCTCGACGCGTTTGCGGAGCAGCCCGGGGTCCGCTTCGGCCCGGCGGAAGAGCTCGACGAGAATGGGAATCTTGATGGCGCTCGCCTGCGGAAAGACGAAGTCGTCGCGGATGGCGAAGCGGTCGCCCGAGGTGAAGTCGTAGATGTGAAGACCCGCGACGCCCTCGTACGCGTCGACGATCCGCTGCAGCTCGGTCTGAAGCTTGTCGCGCAGGATCTCGCGGTGCTCGGCCTGTCCCGCGACGGAGGACGTGGGGACCAGGAAGAGCGTGGCGGCCACCACGAGCATCGCTGCCATTCGGCGGACGGCGACGGAGATGGCGGGGTCGGCGAGGAGCCCGTCGGTGCGCATGATTGCCTCCGTGGGAGGAAGAGTGGGAGGCATCCTAGCACCTCCCGACCTGCGCGCAATCGGGCGGGCTATCGCCCCTTGAAGTCCGGTTTGCGCTTCTCCACGAAGGCGGCCACGCCTTCCCGTCCGTCCTCGGAGGCGAAGGCGTCCAGGAATCGCTCCTTCTCGTAGACCAGTCCCTCGGCCATGGGCATCTCGAAGGCCGCCCGAATGGCGTCCTTGGCCAGCCGCAGTGAGACGGGGCTCCAACGGGTCATCCGCCCGGCCAGCTCCACGGCCCGCTCCAGGTGCTCCCCCTCATCGACGAGGATGTCGACGAGCCCGATGCGATGCGCTTCCTCAGCCTCCACGAAGTCCCCGGTGAGGCTGATGATGGAGGCCCACCCCCGGCCGACGAGACGGGCGAGTCGCTGGGTGCCGCCCCCGCCGGGCATGAGACCGATGCGGATCTCGGCCTGGCTTATTCGCGTGGTTCGGTCGGCGACGCGGACGTCGCACGCCAGTGCGAGCTCCGAGCCACCCCCGATGCAGAAGCCGTGGATGGCTGCGATGACGGGCTTGGGGAAGTCTGCGACGGTCTCGTAGATCCGGCGCTGCCGATAGACCTCGCGTTGCTCCTCGGCGGTCCGGGCATGGAACTCGGTGATGTCGGCTCCGGCCACGAACGCCTTCTCGCCGGTCCCGTGGATGACGACGGCGCGGACGTCATCGTCATCGGCCAGGGCATCGAAGGTCTCCCGGAGGATGCGTCGCACCTCGGAGTTGAGGGCGTTGAGCTTGTCCGGACGGTTCAGGGTGATGACGGCGACGTGGGAATCGCGCTTCTCGACGAGAACGGGGCTATCGGACATGGGAGGGGGCGTTGAGGAGAGATCGGATCGACGGAGTGCGCGGTGCTGCTACCACGCGTAGAAGCCCTCACCCGACTTCTTGCCCAGCTTGCCGTCCTTCACCATCTGCCGGAGGAGGGCGGGGGGCTCGAAGGCGTCGGACCCCAGGGTCTCGTGGAGGTACTCCGCGATGCCCAGCCGGACGTCGAGGCCCACGAGGTCGGTGAGCTTGAGTGGACCCATGGGGTGCCGGTATCCCAGCTCCATGGCCTTGTCGATGTCCTCGGGGCTCGCCACACCCTCTTCCACCATGCGGATGGCCTGCATGCCCAGGACGATGCCGAGACGGGAGGAGGCGAAGCCCGGCGCGTCCTTCACGACGATGGGCTCCTTGCCCAGGCGCCGGGCGAAGGCGACGGCCAGGTCGCGCGTCTCGGCCGACGTCTCCGGACCCCACACCACCTCCACCAGCGCCATGATGTGGACAGGGTTGAAGAAGTGCATACCGACGAAACGCGTCGGGTCGCTCGTCACCCCGGCGATCCGTCCGATGGACAGCGACGAGGTGTTCGTGGCGAGGACGGCGTGGTCGGGGGCCGCCGCATCGACCTGTCGGAAGATGGTCTCCTTCAGATCCATCGACTCGGGCGCGGCCTCCACCACCAGATCGGCGCCCGATACGGCGTCGGCGATGTCGGTGGTCCCCACGAGGTTTGCCAGGACCGTGTCCTTCTCATCGGTGGTGACCTTCCCGCGCTCGATGCCCTTGTCGAGGTTGCCGGCGATCCGGGCGAGACCCGCTTCCACCGCGGTGTCGTCGATGTCGTAGAGTCGGACGCTGCACCCGATGGCAGCACTCACCTGGGCGATCCCGTGGCCCATGGTTCCCGCCCCGAGGACGGCTACGGTCCGGACGGCCTCCGCAGACGCGCCGTCCGCCGGTACGCTCACGGTGCCTCCACCAGGCTTGCGATGCCCTGGCCCACGCCGATGCACATGCTGGCCAATCCCCGCTCAGCGCCCTGCTTCTTCATCTCGTGGACGAGGGTCACGAGGATACGCGCGCCCGAGCAGCCCACGGGGTGTCCGAGGGCGATGGCGCCACCGTTGACGTTCACGCGCTCCGGGTCGAGACCGAGTTCGTCCATGCACGGGAGGGCCTGAGCGGCGAACGCTTCGTTGAGTTCCACCAGGTCCAGGTCGTCGGCGCTCCAGTTCGCCCGTGCCAGGGCCTTCCGTGTGGCCGGGACGGGCCCGATGCCCATGCGCTGGGGTTCGACGCAGGTCCATCTGCTTGGCGTACTCGGCCGACACCACCAGAAGTGCCGCAGCGCCGTCGTTGATGCCCGACGAGTTGCCGGCGGTGACGGTGCCGTCCTTCTTGAAGACCGGTCGCAACCGTCCCAGGGATTCTGCGGTGGTGTCGGGGCGAGGGTGCTCGTCGGTGGTCACCACCAGGGGGTCGCCTTTTCGCCGTGGCACCGACACCGGGACGATCTCGTCGTCGAAGCGGCCCGCGGCCATGGCCCGTTCGGCCCGCTGTTGGCTTTCTGCGGCGAAGGCATCCTGCGCCGCTCGCCTGACCCCGAACTCCTCGGCGATGACCTCGGCGGTCTCACCGAGTCCGATGGTCCACTCGGGAGTGAAGGCCGGGTTGGGAAAGCGCCACCCCAGGACCGTGTCGGCCGTTTCGGGATGCCCTCGGGCGTACCCGGTCTCGGGCTTGAGCATGACGTAGGGGGCCCGGCTCATGCTCTCGACCCCGCCGCAGATGAAGGCGTCGCCCTGGCCAACGACGATGGCCTGGTGAGCGGAGAGGACGGCCTGCATTCCCGAGCCGCACAAGCGGTTGACCGTCTGGCCGGCCACGCTCACGGGGAGGCCGGCGCGGAGGAGGGCCATGCGGGCGACGTTACGGTTGTCCTCTCCCGCTTGGTTGATGCCCCCGAAGATGACGTCGTCCACGGTCTCCGGCGTCACCCCGGACCGCTGGATGATGGCCTCGATGGTGACGGCGGCCAGATCGTGGGGACGCACGGGGGCCAGGGCCCCTCCGTGGCGGCCGATGGGGGTACGGACGGCGTCGATGATCCAGGCTTCGCGCATGGGGGCTCCGAAAGGGATATCCGTTGTCGGGGTCGGGGTCGGGTCGGTGGCTGCGTCAGCCGTCGACGGCGACCCAGACGCTCTTGGTCTGCGTGTACTTCTCGAGGGCCGCCTGGTACCCCAGATCGCGCCCGAAACCGCTCTGCTTGTAGCCGCCGAAGGGCGATGCCGCGTCGTACTGGTTGTACGTGTTGATCCACACGGTACCGGCTTGGATCTCCTGCGCGATGCGGTGGGCCTTTCCGATGTCGCGCGTCCAGATGCCCGCGGCGAGGCCGTAAATGGTGTGGTTCGCCGTGTGGATGGCGTCCTCGATGTCGTCCACGGGGATCACTGCCGCCACCGGACCGAAGATCTCCTCCTGGGCGATCTTCATTCCAGGCTCCACGTCGGCGAAAACCGTGGCGGTGACGAAGTTGCCCTTGCCGTTGACCTCGGTGCGCTCCCCGCCCTGGACCAGGCGGGCTCCTTCACTCTTGCCGGCGTCGACATAGCTCATGACGCGCTCGAGCTGCTCCTCGCTGACGATGGCGCCGAGTCGTGTATCTGAGTCCATGGGGTCGCCGACGGTCATCTTCGCGGCGCGATCGGCGAACGCCGACACGAAGTCGTCGTAGACGGCCCGCTCGACGATGACGCGGGAGCCGGCGGCACAGACCTCTCCCTTCCCGTAGAAGATGCCCGTGGTGGCCCCTCGTACCGCGCTCTTCAGGTCGGCGTCGGCGAGGACGACGTTGGGTGACTTTCCGCCCAACTCCAGGGAGACCTTCTTGAGGGTCGCGGCGGCCTCCCGCATGACGATCCGGCCCACCTCGGTGGAGCCGGTGAACGCGATGGCATCGACGTCCGGATGGCGCACGAGGGCGGCCCCTGCCGTCTCCCCGAAGCCGGGCACGACGTTGAGGACGCCGGCAGGGAAGCCCACTTCCGCGGCCAACTCACCGAGGCGAAGCGCGGTGAGGGGGGTTTGCTCCGCAGGCTTGAGGATGACCACGTTGCCGCACGCCAGGGCCGGTGCTGCCTTCCACGTGGCCATCGACAAAGGGAAGTTCCACGGCGTGATGCACCCGACGACGCCCACGGGCTCGCGCAGGGTATAGTTGAGGAACGGCCCCGCCACCGGAATGGTGGCTCCCTGGACCTTGTCGGCCAGGCCCGCGAAGTACCGGAAGATCTCCACGACGCTGGGAAGGTCGACCTTCCGGGACTCGAAGTACGGCTTGCCGTTGTCGGCCGTCTCCAGGGCCCCCAGCTCGTCGGCGTTGGCCTCGATGGCGTCGGCGAGCTTCCACAGCAGCCGTGACCGTTTGTGAGGGTTCATGCGGCGCCACTCCGCCAGCGCCCCACGGGCCGACTCCACCGCCTTGTCCACGTCCACTGCCTGGGCCGATGCCACGTCGGTGATGGTCTCGCCGGTGGCCGGGTTCAGCGTGGCGAAGGTGCCGCCGTCTTCGGCGTCCATCCACTCGTTGCCGATCCAGAGCTGGTTACGGACTGCCTCTATGTTCATCCCATTCCCTTCGAAGATGTCATGGCCGTTGGTGGCCGGAGATGCGGACTACGGATGGGCCGGACGAAGAAGCGGGACCCGGACGCATCCGGGCCCCGCTTCGTCGTTGACGCTCGACCGACGGGGCCTCAGTTCCCGGTGAACTCGGCCTTCCTCTTCTCCACGTAGGCGTTGAGGCCTTCCTTGGCGTCGTCGCTGGCGAAGAGCTGCGCCTGCAGCTCACGCTCCAGGGCGAGGGCCAACTCGAAGGGCAGCTCGGCGCCCGTCTGAACGGAACGCTTGATGAGGCCGACGGCCTTGGTGGCCTTGTTGGGCGTGGTGAACTGTCGGGCGTACTCGAGTACCGCCTCGACGAAGGAGTCGCGGTCGCCGTGATCGTAGATCTCGTTGACCAGCCCGTGCTCATGCGCCACGTCGAAGCCGAAGGTGGAGCCTTCCGCCATCATCTGGATGGCGACGGGCTTGCCCACGAGGCGCACGAGGCGCTGGGTGCCGCCGGTACCGGGAAGCACGCCCAGGGCGACCTCGGGGAGTCCCACCTTGCCGGAGTCCTTGCGGGCGATGCGGATGTCGGCGGCCATGGCGATCTCGAGACCGCCTCCGACGGTGTGCCCGTTGAGCGCGGCGATGACCAGCTTCGGGGTGTGCTCGAGTCGGTTCAGCGTCTCGTTGGCGTGGAGGCAGAAGCAGTACTTCCACTCGGGATCGGCCTCCGAGAGCATTCCGATGTTGGCTCCGGCGCAGAAGAACTTCTCGCCGGCGCCGGTGATCACGATGACCTCGACGTCCTGGT
>CALJKZ010000757.1 GCA_937983085.1 uncultured Gemmatimonadales bacterium | reverse complement strand
TGCGCACGATCCGGCGGGCCCGCGCTGTGCGGTCGGCGGACGAGCCGTTGCCCACGAGGCGGGCGAGAGACGCTTTCGTCTCCTTCCAGACGAGTCCGGCGATGAACAGTCCCGTCGCGGCGAGGCTCGCCCGGAGAGGGCCCCGATCGGGGAACTGGTCGATGATGGTGGTCCAGTCCCCGAAGGCGAATGCGGGCGACGCCACGAGATACAGTGCGGGGATCCACGCGTTCACCGCGAAGAGAAGCCACGCCACGAGGGCGGACGTCGTCGGCCGACGGGCGCGCGGGACCGTTTCGCCGATGCGCGCAGGACCGGAAAGCCTGCGGAAGAGGAGCCACCCCATCAATGCGACGACCGCGTTCGCGGCCCAGCCGCTGACGCCCACGAAGAGCACGCCCGATCGGCGCAGGCGGGACCATTCGACCCGCGTCCCGGTGCTGGAGATCAGCGAAGGCTCGCCACCGAGCGCCCCGGCCACCCACGCCTGAGCCAGCTCGTGGGCGATGAGAGCCACCGAATAGGCCAGGACGGAGGCGGCCGCGACCGTGGCGAGGCGAACGCCGCCGCTCGCCGACGCCCGCTCGCCTTTGGGTGCTTCCCCCGTCAGCTGCCCTTCGCCCTCGAGCGGGCTCGGGCCCGCCCCTCCTCGTACGTCTTCACGAACGCGTCCCGTGAATGGGTCGCCACGGCGTCGCCGATGACGTCGAGCGGCACGTCGTCCAGGGTCCGGAAACGTACGCACGACTTTCCCACGTCCAGTCGCTTACCCGTGGCCCGGTACGCCGACTCGAAGTGCTCTCGCGCATCGTCATCGGAGTAGATCCCCGACAAATACACGGCCATGTGATTCTTCTGCGATGCCAGCGCGGCGTACATCAGGGGCTGCTTGTTGTACGTGTCGGGGTAGGCGTCGAGGGGCACCTGGTACGTGATCATCCCCCAGTTCATGACCTCCTCGTAGCCATCGGGCAGGTGCTCGAGGATGGTGGCGCGAACGGTCTCCACGGCACGCCGCCGATCCTCCGGTAGCTCGTCGAGGTACTCCTCGACGGTGTCGGCCTCGGACCTCATGGTACCCCCCTTCTGTCAGGCGACGCAGGAGGCGCATTCCGGCGCCTCGGGAAAGACGAAGAGCCGCTCGAACGGGATGTCGGCTCCGCAGCTCGTACACGACCCATAGAGGCCGGCCTCCACCCGCTGCAAGGCGGCGACGATCTGACCCAGCCGTGCGGCCTCTCGTTCGCGCAGACCGGCGGACAGTGCTTGGTTCTGGAGGGAGTCCATGCGTGACAGGCGTCCCACCGCCGTCTGATCGAGCTCCACCGTTCGCAGCGCCTCGTCGGTGATCTTCATGCTCTTCTGCAAACGCTCGAGTTGGCGGGTGAGTTCGTGGGACAGCTCCCGAAGCTGGTCTCCGGACAGGTGCCCCGTCCCGTGCTCACTCACGGAGCGGATCCCCGTCGCCACTCGTCTATGCTGTAGCGATCCCAACCCGGCGGCATCATCAGGAGAAAAACCACCAGGACCAACCGGGGCATGACGTGGGCATTGAATGCGTAGATGGGCTCGGCGACCAGGTGGCCGAACGTCACGACCACCAGGACGCCTCCCAGAAGCAGGAGGCCCGGGAGTCGCCACAACCCGACCAGTACCAGTGCCCCGCCTGCCAGCTCCGCGAAGGGAACGGCGGTGCCCGCCACCCACAGCGCCCATTCGGGAAGGAAGGAGTCGGCAAACGGCTCCACGAAAAAGCGCCGTGCGTGCTCCACGGGCCCCACGTTGAAGACGCGCCAGACGGCGCCCTGGAAGAACATGAGACCCAGGACGAGCCGCGCGAGGAGGATCCCGCATGCCCGGCCGGTGGTCGATTCGTCCAGCGCGCGCCGCCCCGTCACCGTCCCCTCGTCGTTTCGCCCATCCGCGCGTCTCCTCTTCAGCGGCCGGACCCTACGCCCGACCGTCGATCAATCTCACCCTGCCAGGCGCCGTCGCAACTCGGCGATCTCGTCGGGACCCACCCGACAGCACCCGCCGAGGACGTCCGCTCCCGCTGTCCGAGCTTCCTCGAGTGCGTTGAGCCAGTTCGGATCTGGGGCCGCGGAGGAGGGCTCATCTCCCGACGCCCCGGACCAGGTCCCCGTAACGGCGTCGTAGCGTTCACCCGAGTTGGGGTAGACCACGACGTGGCCGTCGTAGACGCCGCGGATCCGGCGAACCAGTTCCGGGACGTACCGAGGAGGCGTACAGTTCACGCCTACCGCAACGACTCGAGCCGAGTGCTTGGCCAGGGCCGCCATCTCTTCTATGGGCGTGCCGTCGTGGAGGTGGCCTCCGTCGGCGCAGGAGAAGCTGATCCACGCCGGAGTGGACGGAACCAGCGAGCCGAGGAGTTCGATCAGGACGTCGGCCTCCAAGCCACTGGGCACGGTTTCGCAGGCGAGCAGGTCGACGCCGGAGCGGGCCAGGATCGTCAGTCGCGGGGCGTGGAACGCCGCGAGATCGTCACGGGACACGCCCGGATAGCGCCCGTCGTACTCCGAGCCGTCCGCACGATAGGCGCCATACGGACCTACGCTGGCGGCGACCAGGGGTGGAACGGCCGGGGCTCGCTGCTCCACGAAGCGATCGCGCGCCGTCAGGGCCAGCGCAGACGACCGTTCGAGCAGCATAGTCGCCTCGCTCTCGCTCATGCCCCACTCGACGAAACCGGGAATGGACCCCTGGTAGCTCGCCGACGTGATGACGTCGGCTCCGGCGTCGAGGTACGCGCGGTGGACGGCGACGATGGCGTCGGGTGCGTCCCTGAGGAGGAGGGCCGACCAAAGGCGTTGGTCGAGGACGTGGCCCCGGGCCTCCAAGGCGGTGGCCAAGCCGCCGTCAAGCAGCACGCGGCCGTGATGAGCCAGAAAGGGCTCGAACAGATCGGTCTCGGGCGTCACGACGACCTCCACGATCGACAGTCCCGGCTCGGGGTGGTCACCCGGGCAGCCGGGACCGTCGGTACACCCACGGGGCCTGCACCAATAACGAGCGATGCCGTACCCCACAAAAAAACGGG
>CALJKZ010000756.1 GCA_937983085.1 uncultured Gemmatimonadales bacterium | reverse complement strand
GGCGTCCGGCGCCTGCGTCAGGAGAAGTTCGACATCCGCATCGACGGGGACGAGTACAAGATCCTCGAGGTGAAGGACGTGCTCGCCAAGATGGAGTAGGAGAGGACACGTGGCGAAGCAACTGCTCTTCGACAACGACGCGCGGCAGCGCGTGCTGCAGGGCGTCCGGAAGATCGCCGGCGTCGTGAAAGCGACGCTCGGGCCGGGCGGCCGCAACGTGATCCTGCAGAAGTCCTTCGGCAGCCCCGTGGTCACCCGCGATGGCGTGACGGTGGCCAAGGAGGTCGAGCTGGAGGAGCCCTTCGAGAACCTCGGCGCCAAGATGGTGCGCGAGGTCGCGAACAAGACCAACGACGTCGCCGGCGACGGCACCACCACGGCGAGCCTGCTCGTCGAGGCGGTCTACGCCGAGGGCCTCAAGGCCATGGCGACCGGGGCGGCGCCCGTGCTGCTGCAGCGGGGCGTCGAGAAGGCCATCGCCGCGGTGGTGGCGGAGCTCGAGGCCATGGCGATCCCCGTGGAGGGGCGCAAGCAGATCGAGCAGGTGGCGAGCCTGTCGGCCAACCACGACCCCGAGATCGGCACCATGATCGCCGACGCGGTGGAGAAGGCCGGCAAGGACGGCGTCATCACCGTCGAGGAGGGCAAGGGCATCGACAGCACCCTCGAGACGGTGGACGGCCTCCAGTTCGACAAGGGCTTCATCTCGCCCTACTTCATCACCGACGCCGAGCAGCTCAAGTGCACGCTCGAGAACGTCTCGATCCTCTTCTACGAGAAGAAGCTCTCCAGCCTGCGCGACCTCGTGCCGGTGCTGGAGCGCATCGCCCAGGGCGGCACGCCGTTCCTGGTCCTCGCCGAGGACGTGGACGGCGAGGCGCTGGCGGCGCTGGTCATCAACCGGCTCCGCGGCGTGCTCCGCTGCTGCGCGGTCAAGGCGCCGGGCTTCGGCGACCGCCGCAAGGCGATGCTCGAGGACATGGCCGTCCTCACGGGGGGCCAGTTCATCTCCGAGGACACGGGCGTCAAGCTCGAGAACGTCCGTCTCGAGCACCTCGGCCACGCCGACAAGGTCATCATCGAGAAGGACAAGACCACGATCGTCGGCGGCCAGGGCGACAAGAAGGCCATCGAGCAGCGCATCGCCCAGATCCGCGCGCAGATCGAGAAGGCCACCTCCGACTACGACCGCGAGAAGCTCGAGGAGCGCCTCGCGAAGCTCACCGGCGGCGTCGCCGTCATCAAGGTGGGCGCCAAGACCGAGACCGAGATGAAGGAGCGCAAGTTCCGCGTGGACGACGCGCTGCACGCCACCCGCGCGGCCGTGGACGAGGGCATCGTTCCCGGCGGCGGCGTGGCCCTGCTGCGGGCGCGCGCGGCCCTCGAGAAGCTCGACGTGAAGGGCGACGAGAAGATCGGCGCCCGCATCCTCTTCGACGCTCTCGCGCTGCCCCTCCGCACCATCGCGCACAACGACGGCGAGCGCGGCTCGCTGGTGGTCGCCGAGGTGCTGGAGAACAAGGACAAGAAGTTCGGGTACAACGCGCTCACCAAGGAGTACGGCAACCTGATCGAGATGGGGGTGATCGACCCCCTGAAGGTCGTGCGCGTGGCCCTGCAGAACGCGGCGAGCCGCGCCGCGCTGATGCTGACCACCGAGACGGCCATCACCGAACTCAAGGACAAGGAGAAGACGGCGGTCGGCGCCACGGCGTAGCCCGTCGTTTCGAGATTCAAGGCGGCGGGGGTCCCTCGGGGCCCCCGCCCCGTATCGGGCCCCCCGGGGGGCCCCGCAGCCGATCTAAACAAGGGTCATGAGCCCCGTGAGCGGAAAGCGCGACTACTACGAGGTGCTCGGCGTTCCGAAGAACGCCGATCCCGACGCCATCAAGCGCGCCTACCGCAAGATCGCTCTGCAGTCCCACCCCGACAAGAACCCTGGCAACAACGAGGCCGAGGAGTCCTTCAAGGAGCCCGCCGAGGCCTACGAGATTCTCTCGGACCCCGAGAAGCGCTCCGCCTACGACCGCTTCGGCCACCGCGGCGTCGGGGGCGGCGGGCCGCAGTTCAGCTCGGTGGAGGACATCTTCAGCGCCTTCGGCGACATCTTCGGCGGCGGCCGCGGCTCGTCGGTCTTCGACGACCTCTTCGGGGGGTTCGCCGGCGGCCGGAGCGCGCGGCGCGCGTCGAACCGCGGCGCGCACCTGAAGGTGGACCTCGAGATCGGCCTCGAGGACGTGCTGAAGGGCACGAAGAAGACCATCGAGATCAAGCGCAACGAGAGCTGCACCGAGTGCGGCGGCTCGGGCGCGAAGCCCGGCACGAGCCCGCGTCGTTGCGGCCAGTGCGGCGGCCACGGGTTCGTCGCCGTGCAGCAGGGGTTCTTCGCCATGCGCACGACGTGCCCTGCGTGCCGCGGCGCGGGCGAGGAGATCGACTCGCCGTGCCGCGCCTGCGGCGGCTCGGGCCGCACGCCGGTGGCGCGGGAGATCACCGTCACGATCCCTCCCGGCGTCGAGGCGGGCATGCAGCTGCGCGTGTCGGGCGAGGGCGAGGCCGGCCCGCGGTCGGGCCCCCGGGGCGACCTCTTCGTCGAGGTGCACGTGAAGCCCCACGCGCTCTTCCGGCGCTCCGGCGACGACATCCTCCTGGACGTGCCGGTGGGCTTCGCCCAGGCGTGCCTCGGCGCGGAGATCGAGGTACCGACGCTGAAGGGGAAGTCCACGCTCAAGATCCCGGCGGGCACGCAGCCGGGCACGGTGCTGCGCATGCGCGGCCTCGGCCTGCCGCGCCTCGACGGCTACGGCATGGGCAACCAGAACGTGCGCGTCGTGGTGGAAGTGCCGACGAAACTCAACAGCGAGCAGGAGGACCTGCTCCGGAAGTACGCGCGCCTGGAGGAGCAGAACGTGAGCTCCCGGCAGAAGGGCTTCTGGGACAAGGTCCGGCAGTTCTGGGGCGAGATCTTCGAATGAGCAAGAAGAAGGAACGCAAGGACGGCGAAGGCGCGGAGCTCGAGGAGCAGCCCGCCCAGGGCGATGCCCTGCCGCCGCCGCCCAAGGAGGACGCCGCCGCCGAGTGGCGCGAGAAGTACCTGCGTTCGCTTGCGGACCTCGACAACTACCGCAAGCGCATGGAGCGCGACCGCGAGCAGCAACGCCTGTACGCCTGCGAGGGGCTCATGAAGGCGATCCTGCCGGTGCTGGACGACCTGCAGATGGCGTGCGACGCCGAGGGCGGCGCCGACGCGATCCGCGAGGGCGTCGCGCTGGCGCTGCGCAAGGCCCACGGCGTCCTGGAGGAGTGCGGCCTGAAGCCGATCGAGGCGATGGGCAAGCCCTTCGACCCGCGCTTCCACGAGGCGATGGGCGGCTTCCCGCGCGCCGACGCCGCGCCGGGCACCGTGGTGGTGGAGCTGCGCCGCGGGTACCAGCTCCACGACCGCGTGATCCGACCGAGCCGCGTGCAGATCGCCATGGCCCCGCCCAACGGCGGGGGCGAGGACAGCGAGGACGAGTGATGCCGACCTACGACTACCGTTGCGAGAGCTGCAAGCACGAGATGGCGGCCTTCCAGTCCATCAAGGAGGACGCGCTGAAGACGTGCCCCGAGTGCGGCAAGGACGCACTGCGGCGCCTCATCGGCAAGGGTGCGGGCATCATCTTCAAGGGCTCGGGCTTCTACGAGACCGACTACAAGCGCGCCCGCACGGCCAACGGCGCCGACAAGAAGTCCGACGGCGGCGGCGACGGCTCGTCGTCGAAGTCGTCCGAGTCGAAGTCCACCGACTCGAAGCCGGCGACCAAGTCCGAGTAGCGTTTCACCGCAGAGACGCGGAGGAGCGCAGAGGGCGCGGAGCCCGAGGAAGAGGGGGTCCGGGGGCGGTCAGGTCTCGAGGATTGCTCCGACGCAGCGGCGGAAGCCGCAGGCTTCGTAGAAGGGCGCGCGATCCGGGGCGAAGTCGGCGTGGACGATGCGGACGCCGCGCCGCCGCTCGCGCGCGACGACCCGTCTCACGAGCTCGCGCCCGGTGCCCGTTCGCCGAGCGTCGGGATGGACGATCACGTCGACGAGGGCGGCGACTCCAAGAGCACCCGGCGGACCCCCAACGCCTCGACCCGGATCTACGCCTCATGAGATCCGGTCAACTGGAACCGTGCGGGACCGAGCCCACAGCGCACCTGCACACATCAACACAACGAGCCCTTGAAGAATGAGCGCCGTGTCCTGCGTCGTCGTGGCGACACCGAGGCACTGGCAGCTGCCCACGCTATCCTGCGATGATAGGAGCACTGCGTTCGCCACCCCAGCTCCGGCAAAGCCTCCCAGAATAGCCCTCAGGCCGGTCGTACGCGTTCGAGCGCGTACGATCAGAGTTGCTCCGGCAGTCTCGAACCCGATCGCAAGCAGGTAGGCCGTATGCACGTCCTGCTCCGGAGGGGCCGTAGCCACCCAATGGATCTTTGCGATCGCTGCGCACATGAGCAGCGTGAAGACTAGCGCGCTCAGCGCGTGAGCTGCAAGGCGAGGCACCTGCATCTAGTCCTCTACCAGATCGATGTGAACTGGCGTTACGCTGCCCTCGCATACTACGAAATCCGACCACGCCGAGCGGTAGCCCGGGACGAGCACGCTACATCTGTAGGAGCCCGGGTCGAGGGGCACGACCGCGCGCGTCGCCTGACCGTTCATGATGTGATGGCGTGTGAACATCGGATGCATGGTTCGGGTGTTGCGTGGCTCCCCTTTGACGAGATCGCTAATGGCGCAGACATCCGCATCCCACAGCTCCCCCCCGGCCTCATCGCGCATCAGGAGGATCGCCCCCTGAGGCTGGCTCAATGTGACGGTCAGCTCTTGGAGTGCGCTTGCCGGATCATCCGGAATGTCATGGAAGTCGGACGATGTGCAGCCATCGTGCAGTCGCACTCGAATGGAAGCGCCTGGGATTCCCTCGAAGAGCCACCGCGATTCTCCGTGGGAACTACCAGTGAAGAACCCCAGGATGCTGTCGCCGCTGTGAACTTCGAGTAGCGTGTGCCGATGTCTGTAGTAGCCGTGGGTGGCCCCGGTAGCTGTTACAAGAACGGCCCGGGCGTGTTCGAACCCGGCGATCGGGATCAGCTCGACTTGATCGCCCATGCGATCCGCAGCAAGCTCTCCAGGCTTTCGAAGAGTAACGCGCGCAGTAGCCGGCCTGTACCCGTTGGCGTAGATGACTACGGTGGCCGAGTCGGGCGGCACGCTTGAGTCTTGCGCCGCAGCAACGCCAGTCCACACGCCCGGCGCCTCCGAGTCCTTCAGCATCAGCCAACCTTCTCCAGCCCAGGCCGGCATGGAAGGGCGTGTCGAGAGGCCTCGGCCCAGAGGCTCGGCGCCATTCTCGCGCTTGACCTCGAAGCGAACGTAAGCGTCCGTTGTGGGCACTTGCGTTCCTTGCCGAAGGAGCATCATGCGGAATGCGCGGATGGCCTGAACCTTTACGACGACGTCGTCGCGGCCCGCGTGGACGAGGGTGTCGTTCGTGCTGCGGCGGCGTGGATCGGGGTGCGCGCGAGTTGGGATGGCATGCCAACCGTCTTCCATGATGGCGAGGAGATACGCTCCGGGCGAGAGTCCATCCACACGGAAGTAGCCCCCGCGATCGCTTCTCGCACTGGTGCTCACTCGTGAACCAACTGGCGTCGCGCCAATGGACCACACGGATGGTGGAATCGAAGCGTGCGTGGCCAGAAGCGTCACTCCCGCGACGCCGCGCCCGGACTCATCGACGACTCGGCCGGCGATCGTCAGCCCCTGATCAAGCGAGACGATGCGCTCGGTCGCCTTGCGGAGGTCATCCGTCACGGGCAACTCCGTGGGCACGTACCCTGCTGCGACGATGCGAAGTACGACGGCACGTTCATCCGGCAGGGGCACGGAGCAGACGCCGGTGTCAGATGTCACATGAGCGGCAGGGATATCGCTGGATAGCCTGAAGGGTGCGTTGTGAGTCCGCGGAGAGCAAACTAGGACATGCGCACCTCGTACGGGCCGGTGCGTGGTCGCATCTTCCACCGTGACAGTGAGTGTCGTCGTGGATGCTTCTGGCACACGTTCCACCTCCTCGCCACGAAGGTTGGTACTAGTCCGCTCCGGAAGCGTGGTGTAGTGGGTCTTGGCCACTTCCAGAGTGCGATCATGGCGTGCGGTGCGAGATGAGTACAGGAGCAGGCTGAGTACAGCACCAACAACTGTGCATGCCAAGACGAGGACCCACGGGCGTGCGGTCAGTCGCGTCATGAAGGCCTACTGGCACTTGCAGTCGTTGAGCCGGTGATTGATGCCCTGCTCCTGCCACAGGATCACGCCCTTGATCTCCTTGCAGGTGCCCGGATTGCACGTTCCGGAGCACAGCGCGGAAGTTCCTCCGCCGTGCTGCACTTGGGTTGCGTCGCACGTCCCGTCGAGAGTCCCATTGCAGCCACATTGCCATCGGACACCCCCGGTGTTCGGAACCGGGACGAGCTCGCAATCGGGATTCGGGCCTGCGCACGGGTCTTCATCGCAGTCCAGGCTGTGGAAGGTCCACACGCCACCGCCGAGTTGCGTTTCATGGATCCAGCCGCGGCACAGCCCACTGCGGGCTTCCGCGAGCCTCACTCCACCGATGCCGACGAGAAGCATGCCGAGCACGGCTGAGACGATCGTGATCCGCATTGAACACCTCCAGATTCCGCGGGAGACCAAGCTCTCCCACTAGACTAGTGGTGACATCAAGGGGGGGGGGGGGACGCCTCCGGAGTCGCGCGATCGCTTTCCGCACCGCGCCTCTGGACGATCCGAGAATCTGCGCAATCAGGCGATAGGATGCGCCTCCAAGATAGAGGTCCAGCGCGCTTCGAGCACGGCCCTTGGTTGCGGGTAGGCAATCCAGTGCCCATGCACGGTGCTTCCACGGGGGCACATGTGCCGTGTTCAGATGCGTGCGGATGCGGCCCGCAGCTCGACGAAGGCGATCCTGGCACGTAGTCCATGCGATTCCAAGTGCTCTGCTGGCCTCCGCGATCGTGAGGCCGCGTTCCATCACGAGCAGCCACGCCCTGTACTGCCTGGGCGTCAACAATTGATACAGTTGGCCTGGAATGGGCTCCCGAGTGCTGCTCGCTCGAGGCTCAGACGTGGCGTGCTCCGTCGCGGCAGTGCCAAGCACTCGAGGCACGCTGCGATGCTCCTCGTACATGATCCTCCGTAGAACGCCGCGCACCCAAGTCGCCACGGGCGTGGTGACAGCGGCCCGCTTCAACGCAGCAGCATCGTCCTGAAAGGCCCTTAGGCAAGCCTCCTGTGTCGCATCCTCCGCGTAGGCACGGTTCGGGGCCATGTGGCCGGCGACCGCTCGGGCTAGCTGGTGGAGTTCGTGCCATGCGCGCTGTTCATCGTCGTCCAGCACCGCTAGAAGGTCCCCGATCGTTTCCATCACTCGTCCCCGTGTTGTGTTAGTTGCATGGTATGACGTTGCGTCACGGGGTCAAGGGGAACGCCAAGCGATGTCGGATCGGAAGAGTCGCGCTCAAGACGACTACATCGATCTCTCTGTAACCATGGCCTTGGTGGGGTCCCCGTGGTGATGGGGACTAACGCACGTCGGCAGCCTGGGAGAGCGGGGGCGACTCCAGGAGCACGCGCACCGAGCGCACGAGGGGGCCCGCGCCGGCGGCCGACGCCTCGACGCGGATCTCGCGTTCCTCCCGGGGGGCGAGGTCGCCGAGATCCCAGAACAGCTCGCCCCGTTCGCCGACGCGCGGGGGCGGATCGCCGCGCGCGTCCTTCAGGGCGTCGCCGTCCTCGACCACCGCCACGCCCTCGATCGGGTCGCGCGTCAGGTTCTTCACGCGGATCACGTAGGTGAAGCGCTCGCCCTCGCGCATGCGCAGCGGCGTCTCGCGCTCGAGAAGCAGCAGGCTCGTCGCGCGGCGGCCCGTGGGGTAGGCCAGCTCGACGCGGCGCTTCCGCTCGGGCTCGGGCTCCCGGGCGAACGCCTCCGGCGGCGCGGCCTCCGGGGCGAAGCCGGCGTCCACCTCGGTGATGCCCATCAGCGTCGGCACGCGGATGTCCGTTCTCTGCTCGTCCACGACCCCGGCGATGCGGATGCGGTAGCGGCCCGCCTCAGCGAAGCGCAGGACGATGGGCCGCTCCAGGCACTCCTTCCGGCGGTCCCAGGTGTACCAGTACCCCGGCTCCTCGTTCGGCCAGGGCCACGCTGCGTCGTCGACGCAGTCGGTCCAGTCGGGGTTCCACCCGCGCTGCACCGGGATCGGGCAGAAGGGGTTGTCCCGGGGATGCGTCGGCCGCGTCGCGTCGTTGGCTTCGATGAAGACGCCGGCCGTCGTGCCGCGCGCCTTGCCGGTCTGCGACAGCCGGTAGAGCCCGCGCCGCCACACGAGGTGCAGCACCACCTCGCGGCCGGGCGCCGTCATCTCGTGCTGGTAGCCGACCGCGGGCCGGTAACACGTCTCGCCGTCGAGGAAGACGTTGCGCTCGAAGAAACGGTCGTCGTGCTCCGCGGCGGCGGGCAGGGCGAGGAGCAGGAGGAGGGCGGGACCGGGGATGCGCATGGAGTGACCCCGCGCAATCGCCGTTCCGCTCGGGTCCATGCCCCCGGACCCCCCCTTTTCTAGCCTCCGGGAGGCCCGCGCCGGACCGAAACCCGGGAACGGCGTCCTCGCCTCGATGCCCCCTGTCCCCGGTGGTCTACACCTTGGGAATCGCCGCCGTGAGGTTCTCGGGGCCCTTCGCGGTGACGTGCACGTTGTCCTCGATGCGCAGGCCGCCGAGGTCGAGCATGCGGTCGACGCGGCCCCACCGCACGGCGTCGCCGTGGGCCGCCCGGTGCTCGGCGTTGTTCAGGATCGCCGGGATGAAGTAGACGCCCGGCTCGACGGTGACGACGAAGCCCTCCTCGAGGGGCAGGTGGATGCGGAGGTACTTCAGGGTGGGGCGGGTTTCGGGGGG
>CALJKZ010000755.1 GCA_937983085.1 uncultured Gemmatimonadales bacterium | reverse complement strand
AAGTGTCCACCACGACGTCGCCGAAGGCGTGGACGCCTCCGTCGGAAGCGTGGTCGCCGTTGGCTCCCGTGCGGCGAAGGATCGCCTCGACGCGAGCAAGGAGCTCGAGGACGCCGAAGGGCTTGGTGACGTAGTCGTCGGCACCGAGGCGGAGGCCCAGGACCTTGTCGGCCTCTTCTCCCTTGGCGGTGAGAATGAGCACGGGCACGTCGAAGCCCTCGGACCGGAGCGCCTTGAGCACCGAGAAGCCGGTCATCTCCGGGAGCATCAGGTCCAGGATGAGGAGGTCGGGGGATTCGTCGCGGGCCGCCTGCAGGCCCCGCGCCCCGTCCTCGGCCACGGTGACGGCGTAGCCCTCGATCTCGAGGTTGTTGCGCAGGCCGAACGCCAGGTCGGCGTTGTCTTCCACTACCAGGATCCGCGTCACGGCCGTTCACTCCCGTACCGCAGCGTGGCCGGCGTAGGCCTGGAAACCACCGGCGCAATGCGGTCCTCCCGGACCGTGGCTTCTCGTCCGCGCGTGGCGTCGGCGGCTGCGACGTCGGCCGGTACCTCGATGACGAAGCGCGCCCCGCCGCGTTCGGCTCGGGTCACCCACGCCGACCCGCCGTGCGCCTCGGCGACGTCCCGGACGACGGAGAGACCGATGCCCGACCCGGCCACCGCGGACTCGCGGTGCAGGGGTCTCCGGAAGTACGGCTCCCAGATCCGGGATCGCTCCTCTTCGGGCACCCCGGGGCCTTCGTCCTCCACCCAGAGCAGGATCCGTCGCGCCTCGATGGTGGTGCCTACGCGCACCGTCTGGTTCGAGGGACCGTACTTGAGGGCGTTGTCGAGGAGGTTGAGGAGCGCCTGGCGGAGCAGGGAGGCGTCGACCTCAGCCACGCTCGATCCGGCGACGGCGGCTTCCACGCGGCACCCGTGGGCCTGCGCCAACGGGGCGAAGGACTCGGCCACCCGCTCCACGAGATCACCGAGATCGGTGGAGGTGACGTCGGTGCGCATTCCATCCCGCTCGGAACGGGAGTACAGCAGCACGTTGTCCACCTGGTGGGTGAGCCGGCGCGACTCGTTGACGATGATCTCCAACGACCGCTGCCGCTCTTCATCCGATCGAACGCGCCCCAGCAGGAGCGTCTCGCTGAACATGCGGATCTGCGCCAACGGCGTACGGAGCTCGTGGGACACGCCGGAGACGAAGTCCGCCCGGAGCTGGGCGAGTTCGGTCTCCCGTCGCAGCTGGTAGAAGGCGCCGGCGACGAGGCCTACCGTGAGGATGAGCAGGGTGACGATCATGGGCAGTCGCGACCGGGGAAGGCCGCCGATGACCAGCTCCGGCGCTACGGCGGGGTTCACCACGACTTCGGCCATCAAGCCGGCGTACCGTGTGCCCAACGTGTCGGAGGCCGTCCAATCGGACTCGTACTCCACCTCGGAGCCCCAGACGTCGTGACCCCTGCCGTCCACCACCGACACCTGGAAGACGTCCTCGTTGGCGCGACCCCCGGTAAGGCCCTCCGGGAGGAGGGGCGAGCCCTCGAAGGCGTGGTCCAGGGGAGCCCCGATCCCGTCGTCGCCCATGACGTATCCGTAGAGCAGACGCGCCGCGCTTCGCTCTTCCGGATAGAGGCGGTACACGAACGCGCCCGCGTCCTCGGGAGAGGGCACCATGACCGGCTCCCATCCGGGGAGGGTCCCCTCCAGCGCGTGCTCCCGCAGCGTCGTGGAAAGCCAGGCCAACGTTTCGTCGGTGAAGCCGTGGTCGCGGCTCGCGTGCGTCACGTCGCCGGTGGCCAGATCCACTCGGAAGATCGCGCGGACGTACTCGACGTACGGCCACTCCTTCTCCTCGGCCAGGTCGTCGAGTCGCGGGATGCTCAACTCCACCCCGGCATCGCGCCCGCCGGCGATGGCCACCACCTCCAGCCCCGGGTACAGGATCTTGCTGTCGAGGTAGTCGCGAGCCTTCCCGGCAAACTCCCAGGCGGCGAAACGCGCCTGCTCCCCGATGGTCTTCTGCACCGAGACTGCATGGGAGCGGCCGGCGTCGAAGGCGTGCCAGCCCAGCAGTCCGGTGAGGACCAACGCGCCCACGAGGAGGACGCCCACGAAGGCCGTCCTGGACTCCAGGCGCGTGGAAAGGGATCTACGCATCATGTCGCAAGATATCCGTGGCCGGCCTCGGGCTGGGCCGTAGCCCGGTCAGGGAAATGTCAGAATCATCTCCGCTCGCCTAGCGTCACCGTGACCGTCACCCGCTCTCCGTCGCGCTCGACGACGATTTCGACCTCGTCGCCCGGGGCATAGTCGCGGAGCGCGTACGTGTACGAGTAGATGTCGGTGATCTCGCGGCCGGCGAACTCCACCACGACGTCACCGGCCCGCAGGCCGCCCTCCTCGGCGGGGCTTCCTTCCCGCACACCGGTGAGGCGGAGGCCCGAGTCACGGGGGGTCATGTCGGGAATGGTGCCGAGGTAGGGTCCGTACCCGGACCCCGATGACGACGAGGACGCCTGGGTCGGGGCCGACGGCCGCTCTTGAGGCGTCGGCGTCAGACGGACATCGGCCGAGGCGAGACTGCGGGTTACCGCGGCGGTGAGTTCGCTCACCCGCTGGATGCCGTCGACGTTCACCTTCTGCCAGTCGTCGGTGGGACGGTGGTAGTCCGCGTGCGTGTTGGAGAAGAAGTGGAGTACCGGAAGCCCTTCCCCGTGGAAGGCGGCGTGGTCCGAGGGACCGAAGCCGTCAGGCGCTTTGGCCACGGCCAACGGATCGGCGAGGGATGCGTTGGCCCCGTCCACCACCGCATCCCACTCCTGGGCCGTTGCGAAGCCGAAGACGGTGATGGCGTCGTCCACCACACGACCCACCATGTCCAGGTTCAGCATGGCGACGACGTCGTCGAGGTCGACGGTGGGGTTGCCCACGAAGTAGGTGGATCCCCACAGGCCCCGCTCCTCCCCGGTGAAGGCCAGGAACACGACGCTCCGCCCGGGGCGCTCACCCTCGGTGAGGAGGCGTGCGATCTCCATGACGGCGGCGGTTCCACTGGCGTTGTCGTCCGCTCCGTTGTGGATCTCGCGACTGTCCGGTGACAGCGAACCGTCTCCCCCGAATCCGAGATGGTCGTAATGGGCGCCCACGATGATGTACTCGTCGCGGAGGTCGGGATCGGAGCCCGGCAGAAGCGCCGCCACGTTGCGGGCGTCGACGCGGGATTCGCGCACGTCGGTCTCCAGGCGCACCTCGGCCCCGCGCTCGGCGGCGGTCCTGATCCGGTCGGCGACGCCGCCGGACACGATGGCCACCGGGATGCCTAGGATGCCTCGCACTTCGTCCGCGAGCCCGGGGAGGGGCATGCCCGACGGGGCCAGGAAGAGTGCCCCTGCGGCATCGCGGCCGGCGGCGACGGTGGCCTTGAAGTGGGGGTCACCGCGCATGGAGATCCCGTGGGGAGCATCGGGATCGCCCCAGGCGAAGACCGCCACCTTGCCCTCGATGTCGATGCGGGTGTCGGCGTCGTGAGGGTTGCCGGGGCTGCTCAGTCCGTACCCCGCCCACACGAGCTCGCCGGTGAGGTCACCGCTCGCGGAGAATCCGGTGGGCGTCCAGTCGTCTCCCAGCGCGTACGGCGTGCCGTCGACCACCAGGGCGTTGTCGGCGCCGAGCTCCGCACCATTACGGATGGGGAATGCCTGGAAGAAGCTACCTTCCGGTCCGGCAGGCTGAAGGCCGAGTGCGCGGAAGCGGTCGGCGATGTAGTCTGCGGCGCACCGGGCACCCTGGGATCCGACGGCCCTTCCTTCGAGGCCGTCGTCGGCCAGGTATCGGACGTCGGCCATGGGGCCGTCGAAGCTTCCGACGATGGACCCCGGAGCGGGGCAGGTCTGGGCCGAGGCCCCGGTCGCCAGAAGGCAGGTCAGAGCGAGTGGAGTGAACGAAGTCGCAAGAGAGGACGGAACGTGTCGAATCATCGAATTCTAGGCGTAGTGACCCTGGCGGTCGTCGTGTGTGCGGGATGCGCGTCGGAGACCGAGAACGGTACACCGGCGGAGGCCTCGGGTCCCCCAGCCAACCTGGCCGGCGAGGGCGTCGTCCTCGCCCAGGAGGGCGAGGTCCGCTTCGCCAACCTCCGCCAGCTCACCGCGGGTGGCGAGAACGCGGAGGCCTACTGGGCCTTCGACGGATCCGAGCTCATCTACCAGGCGAAGAAGCCCCGCGCCGAGTGCGACCAGATCTTCGTGCTGGACCCCCACACCGCCGAGACCGAGATGGTCAGCACCGGTGAGGGCCGCACCACGTGCTCGTACTTTTATCCTTCGGGCAACGAGATCATCTACTCGTCGACGCACCATCACGACGCGTCGTGCCCGGCGACGCCCGACTTCTCCATGGGCTACGTCTGGCCCATCTACGACACGTACGACGTCTTCGTGGCCAACGCCGACGGTTCGAACCTTCGTCAGCTCACCACGGAAGACGGGTACGACGCCGAGGCGACGGTGTCGCCCACCGGTGACCGGGTGGTCTTCACCAGCGTGCGCAACGGCGACCTGGACCTGTACTCCATGAACCTCGACGGTTCGGACGTGGTCCAGCTCACCGACAGCCTCGGCTACGACGGCGGCGCGTTCTATTCACCCGACGGGTCCAAGATCATCTGGCGGGCCCACTATCCGGAGCCCGGAGCCGCGGCCGACGACTACGTGCGTCTTTTGGAGCAGGGACTCCTGCGTCCGGGCGAGCTGGAGGTCTACGTCATGGACGCCGACGGCTCGAACATGAGGCAGGTCACCGACGTAGGAGGCGCCAACTTCGCCCCGTACTGGCACCCCGACGGCGACAAGATCCTCTTCAGCTCGAACCACCACGATCCCACCGGCCGGGACTTCGAGATCTACATGATCAACCTGGACGGCACCGGCCTCGAGCGGATCACCTACTCCGAGGGCTTCGACGGCTTCCCGGTGTTCAGCCCCGACGGGCGTTACCTGGTGTTCGGATCGAACCGGAACAACGGAGGGACGTCGGATACCAACGTCTTTATCACCGAATGGGTGTCTGATCTAGGCGGGTAGGCATGTGACCGTCGCGTAGCCCCCCGACTCGGGGCTTCGCTGCGGCGCTTCGCGCCGATCCCTCGCTGGGGGGCTACCCGGCGGTCACCGTCTGCCCAGTCCAGACGCGCATTCGGAAAACCCAGGCGCAGCTGATCCGCTCGAGCGGAGAAGGCGCGCCGCTCGGGCGGGGGCGCGCGGTTGCCGTCAGAGGTGTTCGGCGGGGTACCGCTCGAGGAACGCGGTGACGATGCGGTGGGTCAGGCCCCAGACGTGTTCGTCGCCTACGCTGTAGCTGGGGAAGGTCTTGGAGAAGCCGGAGAAGTGGATGCGGACGCTGGTGGCCGTATCGGGGTCGCGCAGGCGATCGATGGGCACCCAGTGGGCGGTCTCCACCTCGTGGCTCAGCGCGACGACGCCGGCGTCGTAGGGGACTCCGAACACGAAGGGCGCGATGCGCATGATCGGGAGCCTCGGGGTCGCCGGGTTCACGTCGGGTAGCCGGCCCAGGGGTGCACCGATGCTGCGCAGGTCGATGCCGGTTTCCTCGCGCGTTTCCCGCATGGAGGTCTCGAGGAGCCCGGCATCGGCGGGCTCCCAGCGACCTCCGGGGAGGGCCATGTGGCCGGACCACGGGTCGCCGTCGAAGGTCGCTCGCTTGATGAGAAGCATCTCCAGGGGCGTGGTCGCCCGAATGATGAGGGCCACGCCTGCTTCCATCCGCTGATCTTCGTGCTCGGCGGGCTCCTCCTTCGGGTCCTCGCCAGGCGGCTCCAGCCGGTCGTGGAGGACCCGGAAGCGCGGATCGCCGGAGAGGATGTCCATCAGACGCCCTTCGCCTCCGCACCCCAGATGAGCTTGTGGACCTGGATCTGGAAGCGCACGGGCAGTCCGTCCTCGAGGATCCACCCGGCCAGGGACTCCAACTCCAGCTCCCCCCACACCGGGGACATGAGCAGGGCCTTCAGGGAACCGTCGCGGACCCGGGCATCGAGACCGCGCTCTTCGATGGTGTCTCGTGCCCACTCGTAGTCCGTGCGGTCCTTGATCACGAACTTCACCTCGTCGCGCTCGTCGAGGTGGTCGAGGTTCTCCCAGAGGTTGCGGTGCGACTCACCCGAGCCGGGGCACTTGAGGTCCATGATCGTGTGGACCCGCTCGTCGAGCCCCGACACGTCGAAGGCCCCCGACGTCTCCACCAGGACGGTGTACCCTTCTTCGAGGAGTCTTCGGGCGAGGTCGACGGCGCCCGGGTGCGCCAGCGGCTCCCCTCCGGTGATCTCCACCACCCGCGCCGGATGGCTGGCCACGGTGCGCATGATGTCGTCGAAGGTCATGCGGGTGCCGCCGTGGAAGGCGTACTCGGTATCGCACCAGGTGCAGCGTAAGGGGCAGCCGGTGATTCGCACGAACGTGCACGGGACTCCGGCCCAGGTGGACTCGCCCTGGATGGAGTGGAAGATCTCCGTGATGCGCAGGAAGGGCTCGCTCATTCTCGCGTCCCTCCCTCGCCCGACCGCTGGATGGCCTCCTCGAGAAGGTCCTGGACGTCGAAGAGGGTGAGGGCTCCGAGCAGGGCGGTCGCCTCATCGCCCGAACCCGCCTGGACCAGGGTTGGGGTCTCCACGTGACCGACGATGCCCACGCCGGTGCGAGCCCATCGTGGAAACACGAGGTAGCCGTGATACGGAGCCGTGAGGTCGCCCGTCTTCTCCGTCTCCAGCGAGACGGTGTAGGGATGTCCGTCGGATCCTTCGTACGCCGGCGGGCGGTCGTGGACCCGGAAATACCCGCCCAGGGTGGTGTCGTCCTGCGCCATCACGGGAAGCTAGAACAACGTGCTGGACCGATCTACCGATTCCGCTGTGACTTCCGCGTCAGGACCCTGTAGACTCAGGGGCCAGGAGGCCCACGAGTCACCCCGAGGGGACGACCCATGTCGAAGAAGATGCGTGCCGCGGTGTTCGAAGACTTCGGCGGACCGGGGGTCGTTCAGATCAAGAAGGTGCCGGTGCCCGAGCCTGGGCCGGGGGAGGTGCGGTTGCGGGTCGAGGCCTCGGCCATGAACCACCTCGACCTCTGGGTGCGTCGTGGGCTGCCGATCCAGACGCCCATGCCCCACATCGGCGGTTCGGACATCGCCGGCACGGTGGATGCCGTCGGACCCGGCGCCGACGACGTGCCCGTGGGCACCCGCGTCGTCGTCGATCCGTCGCTGGGCTACGACTGGTACGAGGGACAGGATCGGGGTCCGTCCTTCGAAGAGCCGCCCTTCCGAATCATCGGCGAGCACACGCAGGGAGGGTTCGCGGAGTTCACGGTGGTGCCTGCCGACAACTTGCTGGAGATCCCCGAGGGCGTTTCTTCGGTGGACGCGGCGGCGGCCGGCCTGGTCTTCGTCACGGCGTGGCGCGCACTCATGCGGCGGGCGCGGCTTCGGGCGGGGGAGCGCATTCTCATTACCGGGGGATCGGGCGGTGTCGGGACGGCCGCCATCCAGGTGGCCCGGCGGGCGGGGGCCAAGGTGTTCGCGGTGACCGGTGGTGAGGAGAACGTGCGCCGGGCCCGGGATCTGGGGGCCGACATCGTCTACGACCGCTTCGAGGTCGACTTCTCGCGCGAGGTCTGGCGCGACACACGCAAGCAGGGAGTCCACGTCGTCTTCGACACGGTGGGCGAGGAGATCTGGCCGGCCTGTCTCCGTGCGCTGGCGCGACGGGGTCGCCTGGTCACGTCGGGCGCCACGACGGGGTCGCGGGGCGTCACTGAGCTCCGACTTGTGTTCTGGAAGCAGCTCGAGATCCTGGGCAGCACCATGGGGTCCCGTACCGAGTTCCGGGAGGTCATGCGCCTCGTCTTCGACGGGGTCTTCAAGCCGGTGATCCAGGAGGTGATGCCCCTGGACGACGCTCGTCGTGCCCACGAGATCCTCGAGGACGGCCACATCTTCGGCAAGCTGGTTCTGGTTCCGTGACGGATCTCACCCTCAAGGATGCCCAGGCCCGTGTCGACGCCTGGATCTCCCGCTTCGAGGAGGGCTACTGGCCTCCCCTCACGAACCTCGCGCGACTCATCGAAGAGGTCGGGGAACTCGCCCGGGAGATGAACCACCGCTTCGGCCACAAGACGAAGAAGGAGTCGGAGCCGGAGCAGGACCTGGCCATGGAGTTGGCCGACATCCTGTTCGTGATCCTCGTCATCGCGAACGAACAGGGCATCGACCTCGACGACGCGCTCGAACGGGTGCTGGCCAAGTACCGGGAGCGGGACTCGGATCGGTGGACGCCGGTGGTCGATCCGGGCTAAAGGGTCGGTCGGGCGGGCGGGTTCTCCACCCACACACCCCTAGCCGCCGTACGCGGCCAACACCTCCACGCAACGATCCACCTCTTCGATGGTGTTGTAGAAGTGGGGACTGACCCGGACATAGCCGGGACGGTAGTCCACGATGACCCCCTCGGCAGCCAGGTGTCGCACGGCCCCCGGGGGATCGTCGTGACCGATCATGACGATGGAGGTTCTCCGGTCGGGCTCGGCGAGTCGCAGGGAGAAGCCCGCCGAGCGAGCTTGCTCGATGAGTCTCAGGGTGAGGCGACGGTTCCGCCGAACGATGGTGTCCATCCCCACCTCGTCGATGATCTCCTGACCCCCCAGGGCGGTGTGAACCGTAGCCACGGAGGGCGTGCCGAGCTCGAATCGCCGCGCGTCGGGCCGGTACTCGAACCCCTCCAGGGCGAAGTCGAACTGGCGCTGGGTGGCGAACCACGACGTCAGCCTCGGCTCCAGAGTCTCCACCAGGGCGTCGCGCACGTACAGGTAGGCGAGACCCGGGCCCCCGAGAAGCCACTTCAGAGGTCCGCTGGTATAGAAGTCGACTCCCGAGTCGGCGAGGGCCACGTCCACCTGTCCTGGGCCCTGGTATCCGTCAATGAGCGAGAAGGCTCCGGCGTCGCGGGCGATTTCGGCGAGGGTCGACAGGTCGTTGGCGTACCCCGTCGTGAAGTAGACATGGCTGGTGGCCAGAAAGAGAGTGCGCTCGTCGACGGCGTCCACGAACTGGTCGGGGTGGATGCCGATGCCGTCCCGACTCCGGAGGATGACGAGCTCGAACTCGGGCTTTACCGCCCACTGATAGGCCAGGGTGGGAAAGTCGAGGTCGGTGCACACGACCCGGTTTCGCCCGCTCTCCCGCACGGATTCGGTGACGGCGGCCAGGGCGGTGGAGGTGGACGGGAGGAGGGCCAACTCCCGTGGGGTCGCCCCGAGAAAGGCTGCGACCCGCGCGCGAAGGTCCTCGATGCGACCGAGCCAGTGCCCGTACCAGGCCGAGGCACCCATGTCGTGCCACCGTGAGGTGAAGTCCTTCAGGTACTCCTCGGAGCGGCTGGACAGCGCGCCGAGGGAGCAGGAGTTCAGGTACGTCTTCCGGCCGAGGATGGGGAACTCGGAACGCACGGCGTCGAGGTCGAAGTCGAACGGCTCGGGTGTGGACACGCGTGGGACTCCATCGTCGTGCGGCGCGGGTAGCTCGAATCGGCCTCGGACGTTATCTCGGCTGGGCCCGTGCGCCAATCGGGGCTCCTCGAAGCCGTGGGCGTGTAGGAGTGCTCGACCTCCACCCAACCCGAGTATCGATGAAGAACCGAGCCACTCTCTTCGCGTTCGCCAGCCTGCTGAGCCTCCCTCTCGTGGCCTCCGCCCAGGAACCCAACTTCGGCCGGGCCGTCGTCCTGGACGGTCCGGACCTCCTCGTGGGTCAGCCCGTGAACTGGTACGGCCCGGGGGTGGTCTACGCGTACCGGTCGGGGCCGGATGGAACGTGGAACGAAGAGGCCCTCCTCACCGCGCCCGACTCCTCGCGCAAGGACGACTTCGGGCGTGCCCTGGCCCTCGACGGCAACACCTTGGTGGTGGGGGCGCCCAGGAAGCGGGACGGGTCGGGCGTGGCGTACGCGTTCCAGCGCTCGGGACCGGGAGCGCCCTGGCGGTCGACGGCCGTCATCGAGCCCCCGCGGCCGGGTAACCACGCCGAGTACGCCACGGCCGTGGTTCTTCAGGGTGACCATCTCCTGGTGGGCTCGCCGGCCACCGAGTCCACGGGTGTCGTCTATCACTTCACCCGCCAGGGGGATGGCTGGCGCATGGCTTCGGTCATCATGCCGCCGACCCCTGACGACGTGGCCGGCTTCGGTTCCTCTCTGGCTTGGGACGACGACCGGGTGCTGGTGGGCGCTCCCGCCGCGGACTCGGCTCGGGGTCGGGTGTACGTGGTGGCCCGGGAGGGTGAGGCATGGGGAACGCCGACGAGGGTCGGGCTGCCGGCCGACGAGCTCGCTCCGGGAGCCGGGGCCGGTGCGTCGGTCGCCCTGGCGCAGGGGAGGGCAGCCGTGGGGGCACCCGGGTCCGGTACGGTCTTCGTGGTGGAGCCGGCGACGGGGGGTTCGTGGACGGCCACGGGCACCCTCGGCCCCTTCGATGATCTCCGCGGGTCGAACTTCGGCTTCTCGCTGGCCCTCGACGGCGACGAGATCTGG
>CALJKZ010000754.1 GCA_937983085.1 uncultured Gemmatimonadales bacterium | reverse complement strand
AGGTCCGCGGCGCGGGCCTTGGGGATCTCGCTCTTGAGCCCCTCCCGGGTCACCGCCCCACGCCCCACCAGATCACCGTCGTGGCGCAGCGCGTACGGGCCCCGGTCCTCCACCTCCGTGGCGACCGGTCGTCGCAGCAGGAGCGCGTCCAGTGCGTCGTCGTCCACGTCGAGGACCCTCTTGGTGACCGATCCGTCCAGGAGCCGTAGAAGGTCGTTCGTGGGACGCGCCCGCTCCTTGCTGTCGAACTCGATGGAGCGGATCCCCACCGAGATGGGACGCCACTCCCCCGGGCTCCACGCCTCGAGGGGCCACTCCTCCAGGCCGTGCATCCAGGCTCGACCTCCCCTCATGATCCACCCCCGGGCGTCCAGGTCGCCCTCCACGCCGAATCGCTCCTGAACCTCCTGGACGCCGGAGCGTAGGAGGGCTGCCGCGGCGTTGGAGGCACCCTCCGCCCCGTCCGACGAAACCTCCGCATCGTCCCATTCGCCCGCGGGGAAAACCGACGGCACTGGGGACCACCCGTCGTCGGTCCGCTCGTCCCCGCGAACGCGGAGCCGGGCCAGGAAGAGCCCACCGGAATCGAGATGGTGGGGGTAGACTCGGGCGGCGCCCTCCAGACGTTCGTCGAAGGTCTGGTCCTCGAAGCGGACGAGCCCGGGGGCGTGCGTCACGGGCAGCGCCAAGGGCTCCAGATCCACCAGCTCGCTGGCCAGGATGTCGTGGACCACGGCCTCGTTCTCCTCGGGGGCGAATGTGCAGGTGACGTAGAGCACGACCCCACCGGGACGCGTGAGCCGCACCGCTCGACGGAGGAGCGAGCGCTGGACCCTCGCCAGATGGGCCACGAAGGAGGCGGAGGGCTCGGGCGGGTGTCCGCCCCTGCGCCGGAGCGTGCCCTCCCCGGTGCACGGAGCGTCCACCAGCACCCGATCGAAGAGGGCACCGTCCGGAAAGTCCCGACCGTCGGCGGCGGTGACCATGATGCCCGGATGGCCCATCCGGTACACGTTGCCGAGGAGTCCGCGGATGCGGCCCTCGCTGATCTCGTTGGCCACGAGGCACCCGCGGTCGGCCATGAGCTCGGCCATGTGCAGCGTCTTCCCTCCCGGGGCCGAGCACAGATCCAGAACACGCTCCCCGGGACGGGGCCCCAAGGCCGGGGCGGCGATCCCCGTGGAGGCCTGCTGTACGTACACCATGCCGAGCCAGTGCTCGGGCGTCATGGAGAGAGGCACCGGTCCGTCCAGCACCTCGCCGAAGCCCGGAAGTCCGTCGAGGCGGCGCAGCCGGAATCCGCGATCCGCGAGGCGCTGCAGGACCTCGTCCTCATCGACCAGCCCCGTCCGGACGCGAAACACTGTCGGCTCCTCCCGCCGGGCGGCGGCGAGGAAGGCGTCCCAGTCGTCGATGTACGGGCGGTAGCGGTCCAGCGTACTCATGGCGTGACTACCTGCCTGAGGATGGCGGCAGGGGAAACGCCGACCGCGTCAGAAGGGCAGCAGATCGTCGCTGGTCTCGTCCTCTTCACGGACGAGCGTCAGGATCGCCGCCTGGGGCACCACGAGGTACCGGTCGCCTTCGAAGGTGATCTCCACCGCCGCGCGCCGGAAGAAGATGGCGTAGTCGCCGATCTTCGCCTGCAGGGGCATGTAGCGAGGCTGGGGGCCCGAGTTGCCGATCTTCCACGGCTCCTCGTCGAGCTCGGTGGGCGCGGAGACGGGATTCCCCGGGCCCGTAGCGAGCACGGTGCCACCCTGGACGGCCTGGGTGTCGACGGCCGTCTGGGGCAGATACAGACCGACCTTGGTCCGATCCTCGCCCTCCTCGGGTTGGATGAGGACGCGATCGCCGACGACGATGAGGCGTTTCTTCGATTCGGACATCGTGGGGAGCTTCTGCAGGTGCCTGGAGGACCCGTAAGCTCGCTTCAGAGCATCATTCCCGCCACTGCGGCGGTGCTCAGACTCGCCATGAGTCCGGCGGCCATGGCCTTGAGGCCCAGCCGAGCGAGATCGTGACGGCGGGAGGGCGCGATCTCGCCGAGGCCCGCGAGGGTCATGGCCACGGAACCGAAGTTGGCGAAGGTGGTGAGGGCGTAGATGGCGATGACGAGCGACCGGTCCCCCAGGGGCGCCACCGCGCCCGACGCGGCCGCCGCCGTCAGCGTCTCCGAGAGTTGGGCGAAGGCCACGAACTCGTTGAGCACGAAGTCGACGCCGATGAGTTGGCCCACCAGACCGGCTTCCTCCCACGGGATGCCCAGGAGCCACGCAACGGGAGCGAGGAGCGTTCCGAGGATGCCTTCGATGGAGAGTCCCGGTGCGCCGAACAGCCCCCCGATCCACCCCACCAGACCGTTGAGCATGGACACCAGGGCGATGAAGGCGATGAGCATGGCGCCCACCACCAGGGCCAGCCGGAGCCCCTCCCCCGCGCCCCTGGCCGCGGCATCGATGACGTTTACGTCGGGTCGCTCCACCTCCTCGGTGAGGACCCCGGCGGTTTCCGGCTCGTCGGTTTCGGGCACGAGGAGCTTGGCGAGAACGAAGGCAGCGGGAGCCGACATGATGGACGCCGCGATGAGGTGTCCGGCGGCCGAAGGGTGGAACGGTCCCAGCATGCCCGCGTACGCGGCCAGCACGGTACCGGAGATTGTCGCCAGACCGGCGGTCATGACCGTCATGAGTTCCGACTCGGTCATGCGCTCCACGTAGGGCTTCACCACGAGGGGCGACTCCATCATTCCGACGAAGATGTTCGACGCGGTACAGAGCGTTTCCGCCCCCGACGTCCCCATGGTGCGCTGCATGATCCACGCGACGGCCCGCACCACGCGCTGCATGATGCCCAGGTAGTACAGGACCGTCATCAACGAGGCGACGAAGATGATGTTCGGGAGGATCCGGAAGGCGAAGAACGCACCGGTCCGAGCCACGTCCCCGGGCGTCTGCACGAAGCTCCCATCTGTGAGTGTGCCCACCGGGACCTCGTTGGACACGAGGTTGCCGAAGACGAAGCGCCCACCCTGCTCGCCGGAGTGGAGGACAGCGGCGACGACCGCGTTCACGGCTTCGAACGCCATGACTCCGAAGGACGTCCGGAGCACAAGCAGCGCGAAAACGATCTGAAGCCCCATCCCCCACGCCACGACCCGCCAGGAGACGGCTCGACGGTTCGTGGAGAAGACCCACGCCACCCCGAGGATCAGCACCAGCCCGACGGCCGCCCGGATGCGGCCGGACAGCACGACGTCGGTGACGTCCTGAAGGGGTGTCGGCGTGGTCACCCCGCACGATACGGTGGCGGACCCCGAGGAGCGACCCGGCGTCCGGACGCGAACCCGCCCACGACCGCCACGAGGCTCCAGGGTCGGCTCCGTGCCGGAACGACGGGCTGGAGTTACACTGGCCGGATCACGCCTCGAGCCTTCGTGGCCCCGTCCCCCGTCCCACCCGTCCCATGATGATCCCTCGACCGCCACTGGAAGCCGCCCTTTCCGCGCTGGCGTTGGCTGCGCTCCTCGCACTCACCCCTGGAGTCGCCAGCGGGCAGAGCCTCCTTCAGAGCGGGCGCTCGGCCGATGGCATGGTCAGTGCGGCCCACCCGCTGGCCACCGAAGCCGGGGTACGGATGCTCGAGATGGGCGGCAACGCAGCCGACGCCGCCGTCGCAGCGGGATTCGCAATCGCGGTGGTGGAGCCCACCATGAACTCCATCGGGGGGCGCAACCAGATCCTGGTGCGGACGTCCGACGGCCAGTACCACGGCATCGACGGGACGACGCAGGCGCCGTGGGACTACGACCCCGAGACGGCGGTGCGAGCCTCCTACGGATACGCGGTCATCGGGATCCCCGGAGCGGCGGCGGGACTCCTGAAGTTGTACCGGGAGCACGCCACGCTGCCTCTTTCGACGCTCATGGCTCCCGCCATCGAGTACGCGGAGAACGGATTCCGGCTCCTCCCCGGCGATGCGGCCCGGCAGGCCGGGGGCGCGTCCCAGGCGCTGGAGTTCCCCGGGACGGCCGCCGCGTACTACAAGGCCGACGGGTCCCCCTATCGACCGGGTGAGATCCTTCGACAGCCAGACCACGCGCGGACCCTCCGCGCCATCGCGGAAGGGGGGCACGACGCCTTCTACCGCGGCGAGATCGCCCGACGGATGGCCGAGGACCTCACGGCCAACGGAGCCCCCATCGATCTCGACGATCTGGCCCAGTACGTCGCGGAGGACAGCCGGATCGTGCGAGGTACCTACCGCGGCTACGACATCGTCGGCACGGACGTGCCTGCGGCCGGCGTGCTCGCCATCCAGGCCCTTCACGTCATGGAGCGCTTCGATCCCCGGAGCATGACCGAGGCCGAGTGGTTCGCCATCACCGGTCAGGCGCTCTCGATGGCTTCCCGGGAGCTGGCGGTCCTCGGCCCGGACACGGCTGCGGTCCGTGCGACGTCCAAGGAGTACGCGGCGCTCCTCGCGGACCGGGTCCAGGCTCCGATCACAGCGACGTCAGGCGGTCCGGCGGGGGGCGAAAGCGCCCTGGCCGCGACAGCCTGGGACGACGCCCACACCTTGGGGCACACCACCCACCTCTCCACCGCCGATGCCGACGGGATGGTGGTCTCCCTCACCCAGACGCTGGGGCCCAACATGGGCTCGAAGGTGGTGACCCCCGGACTGGGCTTTCTCTACGCGTCGACGCTGGGCGGATACCTGAGTTCCGTCGACGAACCGGGGGAGAGGGCCCGGTCGAACATCTGCCCCTTCATCGTCTCCCGGGACGGTGAGGTCATTCTGGTGCTGGGCGCCGCAGGCGGTGGACTGATTCCACCGGCGGTGGTGCATGCCATCACGCGGGTCATCGACTTCGGGCTGGAGCTGCCCCAGGCCCTCGAAGAGCCGCGGGTGGCCGGAGGCCAGGGCGGCGCCCTCAACGCCGAGACGTCACCGGGCATCGGGTGGACCGACGCCGAGCTGGAGGAGATGCGTGCGTTGGGGCTGGAGATCCGGTCGGTGCCCCGTGTCGGAGCCTTCGGCCGAGTCCACGGTGTGCAGTTCGACCCCTCCACGGGAACGTGGATCGGGGCCGCGGATCCTGACTGGGAAGGCGTCGCGAGGGGACCGACGGGCGGCTGAGGGCTCGCGAGGTCTGGTCCAGGATCGAGGTCTTTTCCACGATCGAGGTCTGGTCCACGATCGAGGTCCCGGTCCTCGATCGAAGTCTTAGTCCTCGATCTCCGTCAGGCGTCGTTCCGGACGGAAGCAGAAGTGCGTCACCCAGCCCCCTGCCGCTCCAAGGGCGAGAATCACGACCCCCATCCACTCGCCACCCCGGAGGGCGGACACGCCGAACCAGAAGGCGAATACGGTGAAGAGGCCGGTGAGCATCCCCACGGCCCTGAAGACGAGCCGTCCAAGAAAGCGATCCGCGGCAACGAAGCCGCGTTCCGTCCGCTCGATCCACGTCATGCCGTCGTCTCCTTCGAAGTCATCCTTCCTTTCGACGATACCTCCGAGCCACGGGCCACGGAACAAAAAAAGGCCGGCCCGGCGAACCGGGCCGACCCTGTGCTCGGGGATCGGGAGACTCAGCCGCCCCTCACCTCCACCCTGACCTTGCTCAGCTCGTCTTCGAGCCGGCGGAGCTCCTCCCTGAGCCGGTCTTCGAGTTCTTCATCGAGACCGTCGAGCCGCATCTCGAGTTCCCCGGAGATCTCCTCGCCCAGCCCTTCGAGCTGGAACTCGAGGTCGGTGAGATCGAGGGTGAGGCCGTCCAACCCCTCGAGACCTTCGAGGTGCAGCCGCAGCTCCCCGGCCTCGAAGTCGTAGTCGAAGTCGAAATCGAAGTCCTCGTCGAAAGCGAAGTCGAAGTCGAAGTCGAAATCGAAGTCGTCGTCCATGTGAACGCGCCATTGGACGTCGGCGCGCTCACCGCGAGCCACCTGCTCGTCGATTTGGCGTCGGACCTGCTCCTGGATCTGCGCCCGGACCGCCATGGCCTTGGCCCGCGCCTCGGCGGAGGCGCCTTCCGAAACCTGCGTGCGAATGCGGATCTCGTGCGCACGCTCCTGAGCCCGCGCTGCGCGCTCACCCGCCCGATGGGCCCGCTCCCTGGCGCGATCGGCACGCTCACGCGCCCGCTCGACGCGCTCACGGACGCGCTCCACCTCTTTCTGCACCTCCCGCACCTCGACGCGGACTTCGTGTCGGTCGATGGCCCTCACCTGATGCTGGTCACCACCGTTGGCCATGAGGGACGTCGCCCCCACTGCCAGCACCACCCCACCCGCGATCGCCGCCACCGCCAGGACATCCGCTCCGAAACGACTCATCGTCCTTCCCCTGTTCGAGATCCCCTCTTCATCAACTCAGACGAGAGTCAGGCGCAAAAGGTTGCGCAGGGCATCGAAAGCCAACGACAGGAAACATCGGGCCGACCCGGAACGTACCAGAAACGCCCCCCAGTCCAGTCGTCGATCTTCGGAGCGGTACCGTGCGCTTGATACGCCCCACACTTCTCTTCGCCGCCCTCTTCTGCGGAGCGGCCGGCCAGGCCGTAGCCCAGGGCCTCGGCTCGCCCTCGCGACTCGCCGAGGTGGAATACGCCCGCTCCCGAAGCTGCGTGGGGATCCTCGAGCGACTCGAAGCCGTCGACGCCCGCCTGGCACCCTTTGCGGAGCGGACCGAGCGCCTTCAGGCCATCGCGGAAGCCATCGCACTGGAGGACCCCTCTCTCGTCCAACCCCTCGACAGCCAGGATCCCACCGAGGCCCGGGTGGCGGAGTGGTTCACCTCCGACCAGGCCCTCGCGCGCCGCTACGTCGCGCAGGAGGACCCGTCCGTCCTCGCCGAGAGGACGGCAGGCCGCGAGACCATCAAGGCCACGGTGACGCGCGCTCTGGAGGAGTTGCAGGAGGAGGCCAACGCGGTGCTCGGAGACGACGCCTCCATCATCAACGAGGCCGCTCCCTGCGACGGCGCCATCTTCGTCCGACCCGCCGTGCTGGAGGCGTGTGAGAGCGCCACGGGCGCCATCTGTGAGGACGCGCAGCTTCCACTCACCGAGCCTTCGCGATTCCGGTTCGTCGACGATGCCGCCACCATGTGGGATCAGCAGGAGGTCCGACCCTGGACCCAGCCTGCCCCCATCCGGCCAGGGCCCACGGGGCTGACCGGGGGCCGTACCATCGGCTTCACGCGCGTCGGCAACGTCGTCGCGACGGTTGCGTTCACCGCCATCATCCTGCCCCGGGAGCAGATTCCGGCCGAGACCTTGGCCGCTTACGAGGCAACCAACTCGGCGCTCGGGGTCACCTTCGACCATCCTACCATCGCCTTCACGCCAGCTCTCGGTGTTCGACTGGCGCTGCCCCAACCGCTCGACGTGGAGGACCGATACGTCCTGCACTTCGGCTCGCCGGAACAGGCCGAGGTGGTGTGGGCCAGTGATGCCGGCACCGGACGAGCCCTCGAGGGCACGGTTCCCCTCACGGCCGGTCAGGTCCAGCGTCTCGCCGCCGGGGATCGCCTGACCCTCACGGCCATCGCCGACGCCGAACCCATGCCGGACGCCGTGTACGCCATCCGCATCGGCAACGTGACCCAGGCCCAGAGAGCGCAGGCGCTCCTCGGCTACATGCAGAGTCAGCTGGGACAGGACCTGGCGCAGATCGTCCCACCCTCCGGCACCGAGTAGCGGCGGGGCGGGTGCGGGCGTCGCGGTCGCGGCCTACCTTCCCGAGGGGCCGCCGACGCCCTTCCTAGTAGTCCTGGAACGCCGACCGGGAGAGGGCTTTGCTGTCCGTCTACATCTTCAGCCTCGTCCTCGGAGGCTCGTTCCTTCTCGTCTCGGTCCTCGGCGATGTGTTCGATACGGGCGTGGACGTCGACAGTGACTTCGACGCGGACCTCGCCCTCGACGCCGGCGACGCCACCGATGCACTCGACGCCGGTGATGCCTCCGACGCCGCAGACGCGGGTCATGCCGGGGACGCGGCCCAGGGAACCGCGGCAGCGAAGATCTTCTCCATCCGAGGGCTCATCTACGGGCTGTTCGGCTTCGGGGCGGTGGGAAGCGCCGTCACGTGGCTCGGCGGAACAGGGTTCGTCGCTACCCTCGTGTCCGCCATCGTGGGCGGGCTTCTCACCGGGGGCATGGTTACGGTGCTCTTCAACTGGCTCAAGGCGAGCAGCGCGTCGAACCGTCACAGCGACAGTGGCTTCGTCGGCCTGAGGGGCACGATCACGTTGCCCGTGGGAGATGGCAGCGTGGGTACGGTGGTGGTCGAGCGAGGCGGACGCCGCATCTCGCTCCGGGCCCTCCCCTGGGGCTCCGCGGAAGGAGACCCCGACGGTTGGCGGGACGTGGTCGTCATGGAGATGGACCAGGGCGTCGCGCGCGTGGCCCCCATTGAAGAGGACCTGAAGCTCGGACCGTAGTTGAAACGAGGGGAGGCTCCGGCGTCCCCTCCTCACATCATCGAATCAGCTGGAGTTCATCATGACACCGGCCGTTATCGCACTGGTCGTCTTCCTCGCCGCCATGGTGGCCGTCGCCACCGTGCGGGCCCTCATCGTCATCGTGCCGCCGAACCGTGCGGCGGTCATTACCGGTCGGACGCGGCTCCTCACCGACGGGGAGCAGGTGGGATACCGGTCGGTGATGGGAAACCGGACGCTCCGGGTGCCCATCATCGAGCGCGTCCAGCACATGAATCTCGAGACGTTCCCCATCGAGATCAGCGTCAGCAACGCGTTCTCCAAGGGAAACATCCCCCTGAACGTGGAAGCCATCGCCAACGTGAAGATCGCCTCCGAGCCCGAGACGGTCTTCCACAACGCCGTGGAGCGGCTTCTGGGCAAGACGGAGGAAGAGATCCGCGCCCTGGCGAAGGACACCCTCATGGGCAACCTCCGCGGCGTGCTGGCCACCCTCACGCCCGAGGAGGTCAACGAGGACCGACTCGGCTTCGCCAAGGCCCTGGCAGAGGACGCCGGAGAAGACCTGGCGGCGCTCGGGTTCCACCTCGACGTCCTGAAGATCCAGAACGTCCACGACGAGCGAGGCTACCTGGAGGCCATCGGCCGCAAGAAGGCTGCCGAGGCCGTCCGCGACGCGGAGATCGCCGAGGCCGACGCCACGGCCGACACCCGTGAGCGCCAGGCAGCTGCCATGAAGCGGGCCGAGGTCATGGAGTCTCAGGCGAACATCGAGATCGCGGAGGCGCGCAACAAGCTACGGGTTAGAGAGGCCCAGCTCGGGCAGGAAGCCGAGATCGCCGAGCGGACCGCCAAGGTGCGCGCGGAGGAGGCCGAGGTGGAGGCGCAGCGCGAGCTCGAGGCACGCAGGGTCCTGCGCGAGCAGGAGCGCCTGCGCGCCGACGTCGTGGAGCCGGCGAACGCGGCTCGCGAGGCGGCGAAGGCCGAGGCCGAAGCCGAGGCCGCACCCATCCTCGAGCGCGGTAAGGCGCAGGTGGAGGTCCTCCGGCGCCTCTACGAAGAGATCAACAAGGGCGGAGACCAGGCGCTGGCAGTATTCCTCGCCGAGAAGCTGCCCGAGCTCATGGAGATCAGCGTCGAGGCGGTGAGCGGTGTCGACATCGACCGCGTTGTCGTCATGGACGGCTCGGACGGCAAGGCGGTGGCCGGGGCGGTGAACCAGCGGGTGAAGGGAGCCCTGGGGACGGTGGAGAGCATCGCCGCAGCCCTGGGACTCGACATCGAGGAGGTCCTCAAGGCCGCCAACCGACGGGCCATGTCGACGGCTCCTGCCGAGCGGGTTGGGCCACCGGCGCGAATGGGGGAGTAGGCAGCGGCGCCCGCGTCACCCTCGATGCGGTGGGGCCGGGCGCCGGAAGGTGGGACCATCGACGTGTCGATGGCTCAGCGAATCGGTCCTCCTCCACCGGTTCGATCATCCACAACGAAACGATCCCGGGCCGGCATCTCGACCCGGGGTAGCGTCTCAGCGTTCATGACGGCGTCTTCCGGAACCAACTCATTGAGGTAGAGAAGATACGCGATGACCGCGTAGACCTCGTTCTCCGTCAGGCTCCCCGGCGTGAGCTGGGGCATGGCCTTCCGGATGTAGTCATAGAGCGTCGTGGCGTAGGGCCAGTAGTTGCCGATGGCCCGGCCGGAGGGGTAGTCCACCCACGGCTCCGTGCCCACCAGACGGTCGTTGGGGCCCTCGGTCCCGGTGGGCCCGTGACAGTCGCCCCACTGGAGCTTGTACACGTCCCGCCCTTCGGCGACCGTGCCGCTCCCTGGCGGAAGGCCGGTGCCGTCCGGTCGAACGTCGATGTCCCACATGGCGATGCGCGCCTCGGACGCCTCGTTCCCGAAACCGAAGAGGTTCGGAGCGTTCACCGGCAGATCACCGGCCGTACCGGCCACGCCCGCCGCGTCGCTTCCCGATGCGGTAGAGGCCGACGGAGGCGCCCGTTCGCCCGAACTACAGGACGCCAGGACGAGAACAGTCGCCGCGCCGAGGGATATCGCCCCCCTCATACCAAGTCTCCCAGGCCGAACGTCACCTCGCCGGTTCGGGCGATCTTCCACGCCCGCTGAT
>CALJKZ010000753.1 GCA_937983085.1 uncultured Gemmatimonadales bacterium | reverse complement strand
GTCGTGAACGTCTTCCGGGTGCTCCGGGATCCGGAGGCCGCCGCCATGAGCTCCTGGCGTCCACCCCGTTCGCCCGCGACGAGTTCGTGGCTGCGTACGAACCGGCGGACGACCCTCTCGAGATCGCCCGCCGAACCCTCGTCAAGAGCTTCATGGGCTTCGGGTCCGCCGCGATCCACGACCACCGGCCCCGGGGGATGCGAACCCGCGCCGCCCAATGGCGGGCACCGACCGGGTTCCGCGCCAACGCCCACCGGTCCGGCACCACGCCGGCGCGTGACTGGAGCCATTACGCGGACCTGGTCCCTGTCTTTTGCGCTCGGTTGCAGGGCGTGGTCATCGAGAACCGGCCGGCGCTGGAAGTCATCGAGCAACACGCCCGAGACGACGCCCTCCTCTACGTCGACCCTCCGTACCCGCACAGCTCCCGCACCGGTCTCCGGTGGCCCTCGGACCGTCAGTACAGTCACGAGATGTCCGACGACGATCACCGGGTCCTGGCGGAGGTGCTGCGGGCGACAGACGCGATGGTCGTGGTGTCCGGCTACGGCTGCGAGCTCTACGACGAAGAGTTGTACCCCGACTGGCGACGCCTCGAGCGGGGCGTCGTCGCGGATTCCGCGAAGAAGCGCACCGAGGTCCTGTGGATCAACAGGGCCGCAGAGCAGTTGAGGCTTCTATGAGCACCCAGGCACCCGTACCGAAAGACGCCCCGCTGATGGTCGCGTGGGAGGCGTTCATGCAGACCGAGGACTACACCAACTGCCTGCGGTGGCTCAACAGGAAGGAGGGCTCTCCGTCGAACGGCGAGGGCGAGCTATGGGCGGCGTTCTGTGCTGGCTGGAACGCGGCGGGCGGGGAGCCTGCGTTCGGGGGCGATGAGGGGACTGACCGAGACGAGGGGCGCACGCGAGCCGTCCACCTACTCGAATCTGCGGCGAAGGTGTCGAAGGATGTCTACGTCGTGGACCGGATTCAGGAAGCGTTGCGAGAGATCCGCGCCGAGCCCTCCGGTGACGAGGCCCGCATCCGTGAGCTTCGTGAGTACCTGAGACAGGCGGACGGACCACGACAACGCGAGGGGATGGAAGTCGCCCGTCGAGAGTTGGAGGCGCTGACCGGAGGACCTGTCGACCTCTTGGGCGAGCCCTCCGGTGATGTGGGGGAGGAGGAAGTGTTCGCCTGCCCCAACTGCGAGATCGCGGGAGTATCCGTTGACGGGGATGGCCTCTGCGTGACCTGCGGCGTGGACACCGCCGTGTACAGGCTCGCCGCCCGCCTACGCCGCACCCCCGAGAACCGCGCAGCCGAAGCACGAAGGCTCTTGTGGGCCGAAGCGGAGGTACACGACCCATCCGACCCTGACCGCGCCTACGACATCCTCGTGCACGAGGAGATCATGCGGGCGGGGCATCGTATGGAGTCAGGGGGCTACATCGAAGCCTTCGCGCCCTCGCACTTCGTTGACACGTGGGGGCCGAACCCTGGCTGGATCATCGGCTTCACCCAGGAGCCGGACGATGCCGAGGAGTGGGTCAAGGTTCGGATCTATCAAGCCGACCCCGAAGCCGAGCGTATCGCAGCCCTGAAGCGTGTAGCTACGGCTGCCCCGCATTCGATGAACCGAGCGCCCGTTGCTACGCCTCCCATAGGAGACGAGGAGGCCAGCGATGGTTGAAGTGAGCGTGGGCACCCTCGTGGCCGCAGCCCTCGCCCTGGTCGTCGCGGTGGGTTTCCTCTGCGCCGGCTGCGGGTTTGCGGCCGCCACCATGCTCTTACTCCCGATCGTGGACGGAGGGGAGGAAGACGATGGCTGACCAGAGGAGACTCAAGGGCTACGCCGACCTCGCGGATCTCTCCGAGGACGAGCGCATCGAAGTGATGGCGGATCAGATCACCCGCAGGGGGCTGACTGCAGCCGTTGTCGTGGACGATGAGCCGGGCAAGCCGGAGCGCTACACCGAGAAGCTCGAAGCCAAAGGGTGCCGCGTCATCGACCGGCAGGACGGACCCGCGAAGGGCATGGTCACGCTGACCGTCACCGCCTTCGGAGGCCACGATGCCTGACCTCCCCCGCCCCACCTTCGACCGCCTGATCTCCGAGAATGGGGGCATCACTCGCTTCCGGATCGACCTCGCCCCCGCGGTGGCCACGCAGCTGCAGCCCGTGGAGCTCGGGGACGTCGAGAGCCACCCGGATAGGGCCATCCTCGAGCGTATCACCGACCCGGTCGCCCGTGACGCCTACCGCACACGTCTCGAGGACGCGGAGCAGCGAGGAGCCGACTGGATCGACCCGCTCGTGCCGTTCGGAAGGCGGGTGGAGGTGGAGGACTTCGATGACTACGAGGAGGATTGACGCACCATGAAGGGAACCGTGAAGTGGTTCAACGCCGAGAAAGGGTACGGATTCATTCGGCCCACCCGGGGCCCTGACGTCTTCGTGCACTTCACCGCCATCCAGGCCGACGGATTCCGCACCCTCGAGGAGGGCCAGTCCGTCGAGTTCGAGGTCGTCCAGGGGACCAAGGGGCCGGCTGCGGCGGGGGTGGTGCCACTGTGACCCAGGATCGAGGTGAGTGGCGCGGCATCTACACAGTGCTTCCAGACACGCCGGAGTTCCAGGACCTCGGGCCCGAACCGCAGCTCCTGTGGTTCCACCTGAAGCTGCGCCTTGGGGCCGCCGGCATCGACACACTCCCAGCCGCCGAGTACGTCCTGTCGGATGCCACCGGGATACCACCGGAAGGGGTTCGGGATGGTATCGCGATACTATCCGATAGGGGGTGGTTGAGGCGTGAGCGCAACGTCTTCTGGCTCCGGAACGCCTTGAAGTTTGAACCAAGCCGCAATCTCGGCAACGAGAACCACCGAAAGAGCATCCAGAGCCATATCATGGGGCTCCCTAAGTTGGCCGTAGTCAACGACTTCGCCGCGTACTACGAACTCGACCCCCCGTTTCCCGAGCTGATACCATCGGAAGGGTATCGCGATGGTATACCCGATAACGGAAGACGGAAGACGGAAGACGGAAGACGGAGAACGGAAGACGGAGAAAATCCGCCGCCTGTCGGCGACGCGGAAGATATTGCCGACCCGACGGGTTGGCAGTCCGAGGAGCTCGGCGCATGGTCGGGTGCCCAGGTCTTTGCCGCCTACATCGAGTACTGCCAGCGCAGGGGGTGGCCTCCACCGCCCGAATCCCAGCGCGGAAAGCTCGGCGCAGCCTGTAAGCGCCTCGCCGACGCCAACAGCCCCAGGCAGATCACGATGGCCATGGTCGGCATGGGCAACCTGTACCCGCACTCCAACGGCGAGGTGTGGGACCCCATGGACCTCGAGCGGAAGTTCACCAAGGCGCACGCCGCTGCCACGAGCTCCGAGGACATCCAGGAGCGAGCGTTCGCCGAAGCATTCCTCCGGAGGGCCGGATGATCTCACGGGAGTTGTTCCTGGGACACTGGCAACGCATCTGCCGACGCTTCGGCCGAACGTTCGACGCCGGCAACCTCCGAGACGCCGAGGACTACCTGGACTTCCTCGGGCCACGAATGAGCGACGAGGAGTTCGATGAAGCCGCCCGAGCCGTGTGGGCGACGGCGAAGTGGTTTCCTCGGCCAGCCGACTTCCTCGGAGTCCAAGCCGCCAACGAGTGGCGCACCGTGCTGGAGCTCGCCACGAACTTCAACGGCGACGTCTGGGCGCAGCTGACCACCGCTGCGAAGCTGGCCACAGAGGCCTTGGGGGGCACGGCCGGGATTCGTGAAGCCCGCGACGTCGGGCGGATGCGGGAGCGCTGGATCGACGCCTACGAGCAGGAGGTCCAGGCGGAGGCTGCTGTACGACGGCTTCCGGATGGGCGAAGGGCAGCGAGGCAGATCACGTCGGGGGCAGCATGACCACCCGCCGCAAGCTCGCCGAGGCCAAGGCGAGGCTGGAGGCTTCGTGAAAGCCGATGTCACTGCCCACGACACCCAGGCGACCTACGTCGAGGAGGCGGAGCAGGGCGCCGTCGACATCATCGACTCCATCGAGCGGCGGTTCGGATTCACCAAGGACCGCTGGGGCGAATCGAAACTCGAAGCCGAGCCGCGGTTCATCTGCCCGATCTGTCACGAGCCACGGGAGCGGCATGGGTGCACGACGTCGACGGGCTTCTCGGTCGACGACAATCGCCGGTACACAGAGCGTCGGTCGACCGTCAGCATGCACGTCTTCTGCCACCACCCCGACACGTTCGAGGCCGTAGCGGCAGCGAGGCGGTATCACCGCATCGAACCGACGGGGCGTGAGGAGTGAGCGTTGACCGCTGGACGGGAGGGGCTGTAACCTTGAACGACAATCCGGATTGGCCAGAGGGCCGCCCAGCTCCGTCTTCACGGGGCAAGGCGGCCCTTTCTCGTTCTACGATGGGGGCACCATGTCGGTGTGGCGACTGGGAGTTCCGCGACATCACCGTGACCACCTCGCTCGCTGCACTGGAGCGGTGGTGTCCTCGGTGCCGGACGCGGGTGCTCCTCGTCTTCCGTCGATCAGGCCATGTGGCGACTGTCGCGATCCAGGGCGCTCATGGGCGCCACGTCCGGAGCTCGCTGGTTGATGCCGGCCTTCGTTCGTCTGAGGTGGAGCTGTTGATGGAAGTCGTGGGGGATCTGGCACCGTGAGCGTCTGTGGCGACTTCGGGGGCGTGACGGCGAAAGGTGAGCCGTGCCAACGGGCGTCATCGGGGAGTCCATGCCCAGCCCACAAGGACCAAGCGGGGCCCGCGTCGCCGTTCGACGTGATTCAGCATCCGAAAAAGAGGGCGTACCTCCGGGCCGTGGTAGAGTGCGGCGGCAACGTGAGCCGTGCCTGTGAGGTGGTGGGGATCGACAGGTCCACGCCCTACACCGCCCAGTGGCAGGACGATGACGAGTTCCAGGAACTCCTGCGGATGGCTGAAGGCATGGCGGCGGACCACCTCGAGGCCGAGGCGATCCGGAGAGCCTACGAGGGTGTCACGGAGCCAGTCGGGTTCTACCGCGGCTCACCGAGTGCCTATGTCCAAAAGTACTCGGACACGCTGTTGATCTTCCTGCTCAAGGGCGCCAGGCCCGACAAGTACGCGGACCGGCACCGCCTCGAGCATTCGGGCAGGGTCGACACGGGTGTCCTGGCCGTCTCGTCGGGCGACGTGGACCCCGAGCTCTGGGCGACGCTTGCGAAGCGGCAACAGGCCTCGGTGAGTCCGAACGGTGGCAACGGCAACGGCAAGCACTGATGCGAACGTCGTCTGGACGCCGCATCCGGGTTCGCAGAGCCTCTTCCTCTCGTGTCCGTTCCGGGAATGCCTGTACACTGGAACGCGGGGCCCAGGCAAGACCGACGCCCTCCTCATGGACTTCGCCCAGCATGTTGGCCGCGGCCTCGAGTCGGCGTGGCGAGGGCTGCTTTTCCGCGAGGAGTCGACGCAGCTCAAGGAGGTTCGGGCCAAGGCCCAGCGGTGGTTCCCGCGCATCTTTCCCGGGGCCCGATACATCGGCCCTCCCCGGGACATGTGGGTCTTCCCGGATGGCGAAGAATTGCTCTTTGGGCACGCGAAGCGCCGCAGCGATTACGACAAGTACCACGGCTGGGAGATCCCCTGGATCGGATGGGAGGAGCTCACCAACTGGCCAGACCTCAAGCTCTACCACCTACTCAAGTCGATCAATCGGAGCACGACGCCGGGGGTGCCGCTCAAGATCCGGGCGACATGCAACCCCTACGGACGTGGCCATAACGCGGTCAAGGCGTACTTCATCGACCCGGCGCCGGCTGGCGTGCCTTTCGTTCCCTCGTCGGATGAGGTCGCTGAGGTGTTGAGCGAGATCGGCCTCAACCTCGACACGGGAGCGGCGACGTCGAGCGCGGAGTCGTGGAAGTGCGTGACGCTGCACGGTCACTACTCCGAGAACGTTGCCCTGATGGAGGCCGACCCTGATTACCCAGGCACCATCGCCCGGTCGGCTGAGAACCCGGAGCAGGCGAAGGCGTGGCTGGCCGACGACTGGGACATCGTCAGTGGCGGGATGTTCGACGACGTCTGGAGTCGCGAGCGCCACGTCATGCCGGTGTTCGAGGTCCCACAGGGGTGGCGCGTCCATCGGGCGCACGACTGGGGGCAGTCGAAGCCCTTCTCGTTCGGCTGGTGGGCGAGAGCCAACGGCGAGGCCGCCGAGCTGCCCGATGGTCGCACCTTCTGCCCGCCGCGGGGCTCGCTCATCCGCGTGGCCGAGCTCTACGGCTGGGACGGCCGCAACCCCAACGTCGGGCTCCGGATCACGAACAGCGAGATGGGCCGCCGCGCCGCAGCCCTCGAGCAAGAGCTCTTCGGCAACCGCCGTGTGTACCCTGGACCGGCCGACGCCTCGATCTTCGACGACAACCCCGGCGAGACGTCTCCCGCCGACGCTTTCGCGGAACATGGCCTGAAGTTCGTGCCCTCCGACAAGTCTCCAGGCTCCCGGGTGCGCGGCTGGTCCAAGATGCGGGACATGCTCACCCGGTCGCTGGAGTCACGGCCCGAGGATCCGGGCATGTGGGTCATGGAGCGCTGCCGCCAGTTCATCCGCACGATCCCGACGCTGCCGCGCAGCGACAAGGACCCCGACGACGTGGACACTGAAGCCGAGGACCACATCGCGGACGAGACGCGCTACATGGTGCTCCATGGAGCTGCCACCGTCCACATCACCTACGCCGATTCACCCTGGGGCTGACCCATGCCGTACTCACCCGGACTCATCCAAGCGGCCGAGCGCACCAAGGCGACGGTCGTATCCGCGCCTGTCGAAGAGCAGGACCCCGATTCCCCGGCCTACAAGTCGTCGGCGTATCTGTCGATGATCGACGACGTCGTCATGATGCGCGAGGTCGCCGGTGGCACGAAGACCATGCGGGCTGCGGGCGACAAGTACCTGCCGCAGCACCCGATGGAGAAGAGCCCGAAGTACCAGGACCGGCTGAAGATCGCGGTCGCGTTCAACGCCCTGGCCCGGACGATCAACGGCCTGCTCGGCATGGTGTTCCGGCGCGACCCGGTGGTGTCGGAAGAAGCGGACGACGCAATCGCCGAGCACCTGGACAACGTCGACATGCGCGGCCGGGACTTGGCGACGTTCCTGCGCGGCGTCGGCGACCTGGCGATGCGCGACGGCCACGCATGGATCCACGTCGAGGCGCCCCGGCGTGACGGGAGCATCCGGAACCGCCAGGCCGAGCGCGAGGCCGGCATCCGCCCCTACTGGATCCAGATCACGAAAGCCCAGGCGATCAACTGGCGCTACGAGATCCGAGCGGGTCGGCCGGTGCTCACGCTCTTCGTCTACACCGAGGGCGCAGTCGAGGCCGACGGGCCGTTCGGTGAGAAGCGCAAGGAGCGGATCCGGGTGCTCCGTGAGGTCCGCGAGGAAGGCGTCGGCCAGATCCAGGGCGAGCTCTGGGAGCTGCAGGAGAAGACCGAGAAGCAGGAAGCGCGCTGGGAGATGATCGACGGGCCCTACGCCATTGATGTCACCGAGATCCCCATCGTCTTCGTGCCCGCCGATCCCGCCGACCGGCGCACCGGTGAGTTCACGTCCGAGCCGCCGCTGCGGGATCTGGCGTATGAGCAGATCGAGCACTACCGCGTCCGGTCCGACCGCCAGAAGTCGCTGACGTTCAGTTCGATCGCGGTGCCCTACGCCTTCGGCCAGGACATGACCGACGACCAGGGCCAGGCGAAGGTCATGTGGAGCCCGGACGGCATCATGCTGTCCAACGACCCGAACGCGAAGGCCGGCGTCATTGAGTCGCACGGCTACGGGCTCGATGCCACGAAAGAGGAGCTCAACGAGATCGAGGGCCGCATGGCCGCGCTCGGGCTCCAGATGCTGGTCGCACAGCCCGGTACGCAGCCGACGACCGCCACCGAGCGTATCCTCGATAAGAGCGAGGGCGACGCGGCGCTGGTGCTCTTCGCCAACTCGCTGCAGATGGCCGCCAACGAGGCTCTCCGGTTGCACGGCGCCTACCGGCGAACCGAGGCCGTAGGGATGATCACGTTGAACCGCGACTTCCACGACCAGCTCATCGACCCGAAGCTCGTCGAGATCCTGAGCGCGATGGTCGCCGAGGAGAAGCTGAGTCTCCAGACCATGTGGGCCCTGCTCATCGAGGGCGAGTTGCTGCCGGAGGACTTCGACCCGGAGGAGGAGCTCGAACAGATCCGCGTCGAATCGGCGAACCGCATGACGGCCGATCCGTTGGTGCAGGCGCTCCGTGGCGTGGTCGCCGAAGACGAGATGGGCGACGAGGCGGCGTAGCGTGCAGGAGATCCTCGAGCGGCTCTTGTTCCTGCAGCAGTTCGGCAACCTGCTGTCCCAGGAGCTGCGCGACGAGGTCCACGAGCTTTTTGAGGCGATTGTTGACGAGCTCTATCGGTTCGACCCGACGGGCGTGCAGCGTCGCTACCGTGTCGGGCGCCGGACCGCGTTCCTGGGCAGCGTCGCCGACAAGGTCCGCGAGTGGCTTCCGGGCGCCGACCGGCTCATCCGCAACCGCCTGGCCGTCCTTGGGCGTCAGCAGGCGGTGGTCGCCGAGAAATCGTTGGTCGCCACGCTCGGGACCGTGGACTTGGACGACAAGGTCCGCCACACGCCGATCACCCAGCAGCGGCTCCGCGCGATCCTGAACACCGAGCCCTTCGAGGGCAGAGTGCTCGCAGGCCACACCGAGAAGCTGGGCGCCAACGTCGTCGACCGGATTGGCGTGCAGCTCCGGCTCGGCATGGCGCGCGAGGAGCCCGTGGACGATCTGGTGCGCCGCATCCGTGGACGACGGGCCGGGCGAGGGTTCACAGGCGGCGTCATGCGCACCACGACACGAGAGGCTGAGGCGCTGGTGCGCACCGCAGTGACGTTCACGGCGAACCGGGGCATGATGGGCACGTTCCGCGAAAACGCCGAGATCCTGTCCGGGGTGCGCTACGTGGCGACGCTCGACGACCGGACCACCCTGATCTGCCTGAGCCTCGATGGCCAGACGTGGGACCTCGACGACCCCGAGGTCGTCATCCCGGGAGAGGCCACGCACTTCGGCTGCCGCAGCATTCTGGTGCCCGTGGTCGACTGGGCCAAGCTCGGCTTCGACGCCCCGCCCCCCGGCGACCGCATCGCCCGCGACCTGTCGGGGCTCACCGAAAAGCAATTCGACCACGCCATCAGCACGCGCCGGTCCCGGGGAGAGTTCGGTGACGTGGAGCGCATCAACTCGAACACGCTGGCGACCCAGTGGCTCCGCGGTCAGCCGGAGCGGGTGCAGGACGAGATCATGGGGCCGAGGCGTGCCGAGCTGTTCCGCAGCGGCGAGGTGAGCCTGAAGCAGATGGTCACCGGAGACCTGCGGGTCGTGAACCTGAACGAGTTGGCAGGAGACCGATGACGGCCAGAGCCACGCGACTCCCATCCGTTGGGCGCACCTCTCCGAAGGTTGTCGAGTGCCGGCTGGACATGGTCGACCACACCCAGATCACCATCAAAGCCGAGGCCACCGTCTTCAACACGAAGGGCGACCGAATCGAGGTCCCTCAGGTCCCGTACTGGCTGGCTAGAGGTTGGGTCGAGCTCGACACGGAGTGGGAGTCATTCGCCGAACCCGAGCCGTGGCAAGACTACGACGAGGTGTCCATCGAAGCTCGGTATCCCGCCCGGATGCGAATCTACCTGCACGCCGTAGTCACCGCTTCGCTGGTCTACGAATCGCCGTGAAGCGCTCCGCCCCCAACACCTGGCGCTACGGCGGCATCATCGAACCCGTCGAGTGGGACCTCGAGGAGCCGGGCCTGGTGCGCCTCCGCAACGGCGAGGTCCGCGAGGCGCACCCTGGCGACGTGCTTCACGTGTTCCGGACGGGCGAGCCTTACGTGACGTTCGTCGGGATCGAGCATCGGGGGGCGGAGTGCGAGGCCTGACCGTCTGCTGCGTCCTCCGCTCCGGAGGCGACTACGGCCCCGAGTGGGTGCATGCCCTGAAGCGAGGCCTCAACCGGCACATGGATGCGCCGTACCGGAGCCCGATGCACGAACTGGAGCCCGGGACCTGGACGCTGCGGTGTCTGTCGGACGTCGACCTTGGGCGCCACTCGATCCCGCTGCTGCACGATTGGCCTGGCTGGTGGGCAAAGGTCGAAGTCTTCCGGCCGGACCTCTTCGACGGTCTCGTTTTGTATCTGGACCTCGACACGCTGGTGGTCGACGACCTCTCCCCGCTGGCCGAATACGCGGGCTCGCTGGCCGTGCTCTCCGACTTCTACCAGCCGCGCATCATGGCATCGGGCGCGATGCTGTTTCGGCCCGGCCACCACACGGAAGCCATCTACCGCCGCTTCCTCGCCAACCCCGGCGGCGTCATGGCCCGGCACCGGTCCCGCTCCGACTATTGGTACGCCCACCATATGGGCGAGGCGGATCGCCTTCAGGATCTGTATCCGGGGCGCATCGTCTCGTTCAAGAGGGACGCCAGAAGGGGGCCGCCTGATGGTTCGTGGCTGGTATGCGGGCACGGACAGCCAAGATTCAGCGACCCAGCGGCCGGCTGGGCGCATCAAAGATGGAAAAGGTTCTCCCAATGAGCCCAATCGAGCTGACGGGCAGGAGATTCGGACGCTTGGTGGTGTTGGAGCGAGCCGGATCGACGCACGGCAAGGCCACTTGGAGGTGCCGATGTGACTGCGGGGACGAGACCGTTACGCGTGGGACGTATCTCCGCAACGGGCGGACCGCCTCCTGCGGCTGCCTCAATATTGAGCGGACAAGGGATGCCAATACCAAGCATGGCGGTCGCTACCTGCCCGAGTACTACGTCTGGGCGGCGATGAAGTCGCGATGCGGGAACCCGAAAGTCAAGCTGTGGCATCGCTACGGAGGTCGTGGGGTCACCGTATGCGACCGTTGGCGCGAGAGTTTCGAGGCATTCATGGAAGACATGGGGCCGCGCCCATCCTCAGGCCACTCGATCGACCGGATCGACAATGACGGCGACTACGAGCCCGACAACTGCCGGTGGGCCACTCGCGCAGTTCAGGCGCGTACTTCACGCGGCTCGAACCACTACACGGCTGCACATCGCGGGCGGATGTCGCCATGAGGGTGATTCAGCGCTTCACCGGCGAACTCGGCCTCGAGCTCTACTACCGCGTGCCCCAGGTCCACACGATCTGCCAACGCGAGCCGTGCGTCGTCGAGATCACCCAGGGCAAGGAGGCGCTGTATCCCGCGGCGGCCGAGTGGCGGGTGGTGGGCTCCGACGAAGACCACGTGTCCCGGGGAGGACGCGGCAGGCCCGACGACCTTGGCGTGGAGCCGAGTCGGTTCGTGCCGGAGCCTCACGAGCCACACGATTGGCAGGACCCGGACGTCGTGGTGTGCCCCAGGCGCATGGACTACGGTGGGTTGAAGAATTGGGACGGCTGGGCCGACCTCACCCGCAACCTCATGGCGTCCGGCGCCGATGTGGTCGCCGCGGGCGCTCCAGGGTCATCGGCCCCGGTCCACTGTCCGAAGGCCTGGGTGTGTGCCCGCCCGCTCGATGCTTCCATCGCCGCCATGCGCCAGGCTCGCCTCGTCATCGCCACCGACTCGGGCCTCGCCCACCTGGCCGTCCTCTGCGGAGCCCCACTACTCGTCGTCACCTACCGGGGCCTGGTCGCGCCCGGCCCGGTCATTGATAGCTCGGGCCGGAAGGCGCGGGCCTCGTATCAGCGGGCGGGCTTCGATCCCCAGGGGCGCATCAACCGCTTCGAGGCAGCGAACCACACCGGCTCGCCCATCGAGTACGTCGACGGATGGGAAGACCCCACGAGAGTCGTTGAGGCGGCCCGCGATATGGTCGCGAGGGCGGCGGTCGTATCACGAGTGCGACGGGGCCCCCGTGATTGACTGGAGCGAATGCCCCGCCTCGGGTCGTCGCGCCACACTCATTGAGGCGCTGCAAGCACTCGACGGCAAGGCCGCTCGCATCGTCGAGATCGGGACGAGCCGCAACCCCGATCATGCCGCCATGGTCTCTGACGGATGGGCAACCCGGGTGTTCGCATGGTACGCGGCGACAGTAGGCGGAGGTGTCACGACGGTCGACACGCGGGCTCATGCGCTAGAGACCGCCCGGCGGATCTGCCGACCCTGGTCTGACGCTGTTGCCTTCGTTGAGGGGGACGCCCTCGACCTTGCGGGGTCGATCGAGCTTGCTGACACGGACCTGCTCTACATGGACGGCCCCCCGGATGCGGACTTCCACCTCCGGCTGTGGCGCGCTATGGGCTGCCGACCCTGGCTCGTGCTCTTCGACGACATCCTTGGGGGCGATTTCCGGGTCAAGGGCGAGCTCGCTATCCCCAACATGCTCGCGGACGGCTACGAACTCGTCTTCCGGCGCGAGCGCCAGGCGCTACTACGGAGGGCATCGTGACCTACGACCCCGCGACCTACTGGCCCGAACGCTACGCCCGCCAGGGTCCGACCTACGTCGCCAAGGGCGGGCGCCGGGACAGCTACGACGCCCAGATCGAGCTCATCGCTCCCCTCTTCGCCGCCGAACTCCCCCGCGAGGGCCGCGTGCTCGACTTCGGGTGTGGACCGCAGCGGTTCCGGCCGGCGCTGGAGGCCTGCGGGCTCGTCTACGAGGGCTTCGACCTGATCCCCGGGCTCGGGACCGTCGGAGTCGTGGAGCCCGGCCGCTACGACTGCGCGGTGGCGATCTACGTGCTCCAGCACATCGTCGACGAGGGCGAGTACGCCGACGCCCTGGGACGCATCCGGGAGGGCCTGAGGCCCGGGGGCGTGCTCCTCGTCGTCGACGCCCTGCCGACCGAGTACACCGAGGACCGGCCCCGACCGGCCCACATGATGCCCCGCGGGCCCCAGGCCGTCATGGCGTACATGAACAGCGGGGCGGTGCGATCCCTGGACGCGGGGCACTGGACCGGGACATTCGTCCGGTGAGCTTCGCGGTGGCCGTCGGCGGCGCCCGGGGCTGGCAGGACGAGCTCGCCGAGCTCCTGGCCGCCGGTCGCGAGCCCGCGGACTGGATCGGCTGCAACGACGCGGGCGTGGAGCTCGAGCCCCCCGACCACTGGTGCAGCCTGCATCCGGAGAAGCCGGTGCGGGAGAACCGGGACCACCCGCGGCACTGGTGCTGGGTCCGTCAGCGCAGGGAGGCCGGCCGCTCGCAGGACTTCGTAACGTGGAGCCACGGGGGCGAGCCGCGCACCGACCGCCGCATCTACGGGTACAGCGACGGCGCGTCCGGTCTGATGGCCGCGGGTCTCGGCCTCCAGCTCTGCGACGTGGTCGTGCTCTGCGGGATCCGCATGGACCACCACCCCAACGCCTACCGTGACGAGAAGGGCTGGCAGAAGGGCCACCTCTACCGGGACAGGGGATGGAAGCGGGTACACGACGACTTCCAGGGCCGGGTGTTCAGCATGGCCGGCTGGACGCGCCGGGTGTTCGGTCCACCGCCCTGGGTCGCCTCGGACGAGGACGCCGCGTGATCGTCGCGACGGTCTGCGGGGGCGCCGAGGGGGTGTGGGACGAGTACGAGCGCACCGAGGAGCTGCTGGATGCGACACTGGGGCCCGACGACGAGATTGTCCGCGTGGCGTGCAACGACGCCGCCATCGAGCACCCCGATCCGCTGCACCACTGGTGCACGCTGCACCACGAGAAGCTGGCGAAGTGGGCCCAGGCGCGCGCCGACGCCGGCAGGACATCGGAGCCGACGACGTGGGGCGTGGTGGTCAGGAAGAGCATCGACGAGGTCCAGCGCGTATGGAGGGGCGGCTCCAGTGGCCTGCTCTGCGTCGACGTGGCGCTGCATCGCCTGGAAGCAGACGCGGTCATTCTCTGCGGCGTCCCGATGGACGACCGGCGCAACCGGTTCAGCGGCAAGCAGTGGGGCCAGGTGACGCGGTACTGGCCGGACTGGCAGAAGGCCATGAACGAACTCCGCGGGCCGGTACGGTCTTGGAGTGGTCGGACCCGGAACGAGCTAGGTGAGCCGACCGCTGAGTGGTTGACTGACCGCACGTATGTCGCCGAACGTGCTGGAAGCGACACGGCTTCGGTGGTACGATGAGCGCATGGAGAACCGTACCGCAGTGGGCATCGGTCTCGCAATCCTGGCCGTCGTGGCGCTCATCGCGTGGCAGGCGCTGCTCCCCCGCTACGTGGTGGAGGGCGACGGCGTCCGGGACCGATGGACTCAAGAGTTCTGTCCGATGACGGAGATCGCGGCGGATGTGCTCCGCGAGAACCCGTCCGAGGCGAACGCCGCCCGCTGCCCGTCGGGGAAGTCACTGGTCACCCGCGGAGACGGCAAGTGGTTCGCGGTCGACTGATGAGGGGTCCCGCGGCTGCCGTCTGCCTGCTGGCCACCTTGGTCACCGCCTGCGGAGAAAATCCGACGGGCCCCGAGCCCGAGCCGTTCCCGGACGTGTCGGGGGACTACGTCGGTGGGTACGTCGGCACCCCTTCAGCAAGCAATGTCTCGCTGGTGGACCACGAGGTGCGGCTCATGCTGGCACAGGACGACAGCCTGCTTTCCGGGGAGTGGGCGTTCGACGTCACGTTCTACGTCGCGGGGCAGGACCGGACGGAGAACCCGGACCCCTATGTCCGGACGTTCACCGGAGACGTGAGCGGCAGAGTCTGGCGCGACGGGCGCGTCGAGGTGACGACGCAGCAGATGTGCGACCGGCAGTCGCTCTGGGTCAGGTATGCCGAAGACGCTCCCGGCATGCTCTTCCGGGGGTCGCCCACGCTCTTCGTGGCGGTGGATGGCGAGTGCCCGACGTCGAGGTCGGTGAGCGGCAACCTTCAGCTGGGGCCGTTGTGACGTCACTCCTGGTCGAGTGGTCCGATCCGCCGCGGATCTCGGGGTCCCTGCCTAAGACCGTGACGGGGACCTGGTCGCAGTTCCGGCGCCTGGAGGATGCGGGCCTGGTTCACCGCGAGCGCGAGCTGGTCATCATTGAGGACGGGGAGGTTCGGGCGATGTACCGGATCGTGGCGAGCGACGAGTTGGAGGTGGTCTTGGAGTTGGAGGGCGTCGGGTGAGGGGCCTCAGGGCTGGCGATATTGCGAGGCTCCTGCGCAAGATGGGCTCTGGCCCAACGACGGTTGAATGGCAGGCCCACAACGAAGTGGTCCAGGCCGCGGCGCGACAAGGAATCACCGTGCAGGATCTGGTGGACCAGCTCGCCGGCGACCCTGGCGGGACCGAGAGGGGCGAATGATCGCCTTGGTGCTCGGAGGCGCCGACTGCCTCCAGGCCGACCTCGACGAGGCCGCGAAACTGGTAGACCCCCATCGCTGCACCATCGTTGCCGCTAACGACGCGGGGGTGTACTGGCCCCACCGGCTCGACCACTGGGTGACGATGCACCCCAACGAGCTGCCCTACCGGATCCAACGCCGGCGCACCATGGGCTACCCGGACGGCTACACGACGTGGACGCGGCCCTACCCGCCCGGCATGAAAAACCGCGAGGAGCTCTGCGACCGGACCATCAGCGGCTACAACGGCTCGTCGGGCCTCGTGGCCGTGGGGGTGGCGATTGAGACGGGCCACCGCGCGATCCTCTGCGGGATACCGATGGACGTGCGCCCGCACTTCAACCGTGAGGGCGTATGGGAGAAAGCCGAGTCCTACCGTGAGCGATGGGTCGATCTCCACGACCACCTCGCCCCACTGGTGCGCTCTATGGCGGGGTGGACGCGGGGGCAATTTGGCGTCCCGACTAAAGAATGGGTTGACGCGGCGCTTGGGCGTCGCGTAGCTTCAGTCTGACACGGGAGCGCCCAGGAGGCGCCTCGAAACTGGATTGGCCAGAGGGCCGCGACTGCGCCGAGGGGCTAGGTGGCGGCCCTCTCTGCGTTCGAGGAGCGCACTGCGAAATGGAGCTTCCCTACAGGGTGGACTCGCTGGATGACGTGCCCGAGTCGGCACGAGAGCTCTACGTCGAGGACGGAGACGCTTTCCGGCTTCCGGTCACCGGCGTCGAGTCCGAGGACGAGGTCAGCGGGCTGAAGAGTGCGCTGGCCAAGCTGAAACGGGACCTGCGGTCGGCGAAGGAGAAGGCCGGCCAGGTCAGTTCCGAGGACCTGGAGGAACTTGAGCAGCTTCGGGCCGAGCGGGCAGCACGCGAGGAGAAGAAGGCCAAGGAAGAAGGCCGCTTCGACGAGCTGCGCGCCAAGCTGGCCGAGAAGCACGACAAGGAGATGGCCGACCTGAAGGCCGAACTCCAGAAGCGGGAAAGCGTCATCGAGACGCTGACCGTGAAGAACGAGCTGAGGAGCGCCATCGCGGAGGCGGGCGTCGATCCGAAGTACCACAGGGCCGTCGAGGCGCTGCTCAGAGAGCGCGGCCCGAAGGTCGACTGGAACGGCGACGGCCTGCCTCACGGGATCTTCCCCGACGAGATCGAGGGAGACAAGCCCATCGCCGACTTCGTGAAGGCGTGGGCGGGCAGTGACGAAGCGTCGCCGTACATGCCGCCGGAGACCGGCGGGGGTGGCGGTGGCCATGGAGGCACGGGAGGCGGCGGCGCCCGTCCCTCCTGGCAGGGCAAGAGGTACGCGGACATGACCGCCGAGGAGAAGATCGCCTACACCGAGGCGACCTACGGCGGCGGAGCAGCCGCGTAAAGAGCGGACCTCACCAAGGGGTCGTTTCCCGGGCCGAGGGCTCGGGGGTCGGCGAAACGCGCCGACCGAAAAAAGATAGGCGT
>CALJKZ010000752.1 GCA_937983085.1 uncultured Gemmatimonadales bacterium | reverse complement strand
ATGATCACTTCCTCAGGATCCAACACTGCGCCGCCTTTCTGCTCGCCAAGCTGGTTCATGATCCGAACCAGCTCATACACCGACACCTGCCCGGATTGCCCAACTTCCTCATTGCCGCCAACCAACCCGGCAACGGCGCCGGCTTCGATCTCAATAAGCAGCTTCGAGACAGCAGCAAAGCTGGTTGCGTTCAACGGGATAGCCAGGTTCTTTGGGTCGAGTGCCCGGACTCCTGCGGCTTGACGTTGGCTTTGCCGGTGACGGGGTGCGCCTGCGGTACTGGCTCCGGCTCCGGGCCGGCCACGCTCTCGGCCTCGGCGGGCTTCGCGGGTTGCTTCACCGCCGCGTCAAACCGCTTGAGCTTGTACTTGCGGATGATGCTCTCCAGGTTTTTGGCGTACTCCGGGTCCGTCGCATACGGCGCGGCCTCAAGGGCGTAGGCCATAGCGATGGAGTCCGGGGACGCTTGCCGTGCTTCAAGGTAGCGGCTATCCGTTGTGAGCAAGGTTGAGTGGTCCATGAAGCACGCCAGCCCGCTCGGGTAGGACCGGAACCGGGCTTTGATCTTCACCCGCTCATGCGGCTCCACCACGCCGTCCCCGTCGAGGTCTTTGTTCTCGTGCGTCGTGAGTAGCGCGCCCGTCTTGCCCTTGACGCCCAGGTAGATGTTGCGCTCGTCCACCGTCTTGCCCCAGCCGGTCTCCAGCGCGGCCTGAGCGATAGACAGACTGGGCGGGACAATGCCGCCCGTCATGCGGCTGGCCTGGATTGCCCACGGCGCTACGAGGGCGATGAATCGTTCCTGCTTCGTCATTTCAGTTTTTCCAACACAAGGTCGATCTTCGCTTCCATGCGCTCGCCGCGGATTTCCACAGCCCTTAGACGCACCTCGCGCTGTTCCCCCGCCGTGATCGAAGTCTGTAGCTCCGACTGCATCCGGCTTAGAGCCGGACCACCCATAGCGAACCATGTGCTGATGATCGAAATTAGCGCCACCGCTAGCAGTTTGGCTGCCTCACGGCTCCCGGTGCCGTTGCCGTTTGCCATTCTTGCTGTTCCCCCTATCGTAAGTTGATCGTCACAGAGTCAATTGCCGCTGTGGCATCGAAGTTTTGTATCAGAAGCATCCGCGCTTTGATGCGCCCCGCTGAGATGTGCTCGAACTTCCACAGGATGTTCCAGCCGTTGAAGCCTGTCCCCGCGTCGCCCTCGTGGTCCTGGCCGTCGCCATTCACCCCGAGCGAGTCCAACGCACCGCCCGCGCTGCTGATGCTTGTGTCCTGCATGGCAAAGGACGTGATGTAGCTAGACCACAGCGCGAACTTGTCGGGGTCCGTGTCCCGCGACCTCATGCACGCGGAGAACGTGTAGTGATTGCCGATCTGCGACAGCGCCTTGTTCTCGTGCTGGTCGGCTTCAAGGAGTATCCACTTGCGCCCGTCCAGCCGCGTGTCCATCCATTCCACATAGGAGCTGTCCGCGTCGCCGCTGTTGATCCCCTCGATATCAGGGCGCAGCGACACGTCTGCCATGCCGTGCGCGGTGCGGTGCCCGGCCACAATGGGCCAGTCGTTGTATCCCAGCCCGAGCATGGCGGTTTTCAGGTCGGCCCGCTGCGTTGACGTGCTGTCGCTGATGCCGTCGAAGTCATCCACCGCGACACCGCCCGTAGCCGGGTTCTCCGTGTCGTAGTCCCCCGCCGCGTTGGTCCGGTTGTTCTGGACCGCGAACAGGGACACAGGAGCCCCGCCTGGGTGGTACTGATGCCACCACCGGCGCCCGCGCTGGCTCGCGCTCTCGTAGGACGCGAACATGCCCGGAAAGCGGTTGATCAGGTGGTCGAACAGGTTGGGTGTGGTGTCCCCGTCCGTTTCGTCATGGTTGCCCACCACGGGGAAGCACGGCACCTGCAAGGTCTCGTTGAGCAGGACCGTCAGCGAGTCGCGGAAGTCGTCTGTGGTGCCGCCGTCGTACTCCATGTCCCCGCCGATGACCAGGAACCGCGCCTGTGGATCCGCGTTGATGAGCGCGACCACCTTCCGCAGCCGGTCGCGGCCCAGCACCCCGTCACCCGTAGGCGTGCCGAAGTGCGTATCCCCAAGGAAGTACCACGTAGGCCCAGACTCCACCGCAACCGATGGAGTCTTACGCACGCCCCCGGTAAGGGTGAGCAGCGCCAAAGCGGCGAGGACTACCCGCACCTATTGAACCCCCGTGTTGCCGTTGCCGATCCGCTTGGTTCCGCTCGCGCCCGGTGGCAGGTACCAGACCTTGATGTACGGAGCCGCGCCGCTCGTGCCCTCAAGGGAGGCAATCTGCGTGGTGCCGGTGCTGGTGGTGTCGTCATAGACAAGCATTAGCCCGTAGTTGGCCCACTCCCCGGAGTACCAGTTGCGGACCATTCGGGTGATGTCCATGAAGTGCTCATGGTTGTTGATGCCCGCGGTCATGTAGTAGTTGACCCCGAACGGCCCTTGCTGCCCCGCGACAACATCGCCGGACGGGTCGTAGATGCTGTCCGCGTTGGCGTAGGCTCCACTGGAGCCCCATGCCGCCGTCCATGACGCCGCACCCGCAGCGGTCCACGCGCTGGACCCGTCGCGGGTGTTGTACGTCGCGTTGCCATCCCAGTCAATCGCCATGCGATGCGCCCGGAGCCGGTTGATGATGATCCCCGTCTTTTCCGTCACCACGCGCAGATGCACAGCCAGGATTGCAGACCCGCTAGGGATGTCCGACAGGTCGCCGAACTTCATCAGCGCCCGCTTGGTGGTCCCGCCCTGGATGGACAGCCGAGTCGCCGAGTTTTGCGCGGTCGTTGGAGCGGATACGCTAATGAAGGTGTCCAGCGTCGGCGCAATCGTCGCCGTGGTGGTCCCGCTGGGGAATGTGTCGTTGCTGAAAATCTGCCCCATAAGGACGCCGGAGGTCAGCACCACCAGGGCGATCAGTGCTAGCCGCGCCCGCATTACGGGTTCCCCCAGATTGCCCCGTCCAGATTGCCCGTGCCGCCGCCCTTGATAATCAGCATCGAGGCCCGCGCGTTCACGCTGAACGAGGACGACGCCGGCACATACCGAAACGTGGTGTCGCGCCGCGCCTCACCGGCTCGCGGGTGCCCAACATAGAACGTATCCACGGCCACCGCCGTATCCCACCCCAACGCGACCAGTGCGGGATCGGAAGTCAGCTTCACGCTGCACGCCGCCGCGGTGTAGAACTCAACCACATTGAACACAAACCCCGGCTTGACGGTGTCTGCGCTCGACCCGGTGAGCGATTCGCTCAGGTTGTACCAGCCGAGAGCCGGGGCCACCTGGCCGACCGCCACCTGGGAGGCTCGCCGGCTGTCTCCCTGGGATGCGTATTTACCCTGCCCCCACGCGATCCCCGCACACAGCGCGATCGTTGCAAGGGCGCACACTAGCGTTTTCATTCCTGCTCACTGTCCTTTCTCTGTGGCTCGCTTAGAGCCGGATTCGTTCTGCTTCAAAATAGACCCGCAACAACCCAATGGGGGCCGGGTCCAGTCGCACCTTGGTTACGAGAAACGACGAGTCCTCCCAGTCCGTCAGCCCGTACTCGGGGAGACGGAAGAACCCGTTGAGGTCATTAGAGAACTGGATGATGTGACCTGGCTTCAGGTCATACGAATCCAGCATGAGATGCCCCTCAATGGTGGTGCGCCGGAAGGCGTTGCGCCTCACGAAGTAAGCAAGAAACGCCGTGGCTACAATGGGGGAGTAGATCGTCTCCATGCGAAGCACGGTTGGGTTGTCCCTGTCCCCATAGAGGCTATAGCTAGCCCCACACCAATCGTCTTTGAGCGCGTCACCCAGGACGTTGCTGGACCCGCTCTCCTGATACCCACCACTCGTCTCGTCCCACACCCGGTACTCACTTCGGTTCACGTGGACCGCTTCAAGGTATTCCCCGGTTGGCAGGAACTTCTTGAACTCCACGCGCACATCGTTGTAGACATCGTCGATGGACGAGGACCGTATCAACAGCGTATCCACATCCACACTGTGCACGCCTCCAAAGAGGCCTGCGCCGTCTCGCGCCTTGTTGGGGTGGAACTTGACGATAGACCCCGCCGCATCCTTGTAGCGCAGCCCTGGCACGATCACCTGGGGATAGATCGCGGGGTAGTATGTTCCGTCCGATGGGTCGTGCTCGATCATCAGGGGCGTTTCACGGCACAGGACCGCGACGGCCTCCTCGACGTTGTATCCCGACGTCCTCACGATGCAGTCCCACACCTCACCGCTGGCCCCGTCCACCTCGTTGTTGATCCACTTGTTTAGTTCCGTCCCGATCGAGCGCCATGCGCCGAAGCCGGACGTTGCAAAGCTCAT
>CALJKZ010000751.1 GCA_937983085.1 uncultured Gemmatimonadales bacterium | reverse complement strand
CGAACACGATCTCATCGGCCAGGACTCCCGAGGGGTCGTAGCGCTGGAAGACGCCAAGGCTGAGCTCCCGCGTCTGGGGGGTGGAGACCACGTCGTCGGAGAAGAGCATGTCTCCTTTGGCCGACGCGTCGCCTCCGGCCGACGCCCCGAGGAGGGCAAGCATGGTGCAGGGGTCGGCGGGCGCCAAGATGGAGATGCGCACCAGGATCGGTTCGCCCCCGGCGACGGCGCCCCCTTCGAGACGAAGGACCGCGCCTTGGGGGACCACGAAGCCCGAGAGGACGCTCACCCCACTTTCTCCGGAGAAGTCTGCGATCTCTTGAAGGTTGACCAGGGCGTCATCCTTTTGGGCCGCCACCACGATGCGTGAGCCGACGGGGGCCGTCTCGCCTTTGAGGTTGACGATGAGCTGGCTGATGCAGCGAAGTCCGATGCTGCCTCCCAGCCCGAGATCGGGATCGATGAGCCCCAGGGAGTCTACGGGCTCCGGCTCGTAGATCTGGGAGTCACCATCGATGGGAGTGAGCCCGCGCTGGATCGAGGGAGCGGCCGTCTGCCCATCGAGGGGGCCGGCCACTTGGTAGTCGACGGTGAGGCTCTGCGAGACGGCAGACACGCCACACGCCTCATGGTACCCGACTCCCCCCTCCCGCTCACCTTTTGTCCACGAAACGGGACCCGCCCCCCGAAGGCCCACGGACGTCGCCCGTTGGACGCTGGTAGACTGCGGTCGCGGTGAGCGGTGACCCTCTACTCCGTCCATAACGCCTCCGAGTTCGACGGGGAGCACGGCCTCTTCGGCCTTTGGATGGCCGACAGCATGGACCCTCCCGTCGTGCTGATCTGGGCCAACAGCTGGGAGGAAGCCTACGAGGTGTACCTCGACGAGGCTGCATGGAGCCACACCTTCGAGGACGTCAAGGAGATCTGGGACCACATCGACTGGGACGCCGTCGAGCGGGGCGACGCGGACATGCCGGACTACTTCCATTGGACGGCCAACGGAATCGTCCACACGGAATCGATCCACGTGCGGGAGGTCGAGCCCAACGAGCCCACGCACCTGATGGCCGCGATCCTCAGCGCCCACGAGGCGGCGGAGATGACGGTCTACTTCTACGCGACGTCGTCCGACATGGACCTCAATGCGCGTGCGATCCAAAGGGGGCTTCAGCAGCAGGGCGTGGAGGCGCACGTCGTGGACTGGGACTTCTTCGACGGGCGCAGCCACGACATTGCCATGATCACGCAGGGACGGCTGACGAATGCCCAGCATTCCTACGTCGTGTGGAGCGCCCATTCGGACTACGACGATGAGGAGGACCAGGAGGCCGTCACCACGGCCTGGTCGGAGCTGCCGCTCGCAGATCCTCCCGTCGTCGTTCCGCCCTACGAGGGCTACGCGCTCTTCGCCTTCCCGGGCACCACGCGCCAGCTCGAGGCGCTCGACGTCGAGGGGGTCAACGCCAAGCTTCCCGCTGTCCACGTGGGTCGCGGCGGCCGGTACCTCTCGTACCACCGCTGCGTGTGGACCACCGACCCGACCTTGGAGCTCGACAAGTCGGCGTGCGAAGGTGACCCGAACGCCGCCCCCGTCTATCGGCAGATCGAAGTCGAGTTCGGCAACGAGGGGATGGAGGAACTCATGGTCGCGCAAGACAAGCTCTTGGGCGCGGGCTTCGACGGCTTCATCGGCGTCTGGCCCCCGCTCGACGGGCGCGTGTGGAAGGAAGACTGGCCACGCTTCGAGTGGCGAATGATCGCGGGCCAGGAGGAGGTCGAGCGGGCGAAGCAGCTGACGGTTCCCGTGCAGCGCAGCCGTCTGCGCGGGCTCGTCGTGCCGCATGGCCAGACCCCGAACCCGCTGGCACTTCGGGCCTCCCTTTTACGCTAGGAGGGCGGAGGGCGACGGCTCAGCGCTTCTTCTTGCCGCCCTTTTTCTTCTTGCTTCCGCGCTTTTTGCCGGGCTTTTTCTTGCCCCCGCGCTTCTTGCCCCCGCGCTTCTTGCCGGGGTTGTCGGAGGGGGCACGAGGCGGCGCGGAGGCGGGCGCTCCAGGAAGGGGGGGGCCGTAGTGGGCGCCGCAGGGGTTGAGCGCGGGGTAGTACCCGCTGCCTCCCTTCGCGTAGGACCCGATGCTGCCTCCCGCGACCGCCCCGGCGATGGAGAGGAGCCCGGGAGGACCTCCGCTGGCCATGGCCACGGCGTTGCCGGCGAGCGAGCCTCCGGCCGCACCGGCGGCCGAGGCTGCCGCCAAGGCGCCGCTGCGTCCTCGGATCGACCCGAGCGCAGCGCCGACGGCCGCGCCGACGGCCGAGAGGCTGGTGTACGCGCTGAGACCTCGACGTTGTGGTGCCTCTCCCTCCGCGGTTGGACCCTCGTTCATGGCGAACAAGGCGATCTGGCCAGCCACGTTGCCGGCGAGAGTACCGAGGGCAGATCCCGCGGCGACCCACGCGTGCTGTTGCCAGGGGGCCGGGCGCCAGGGGTTCATCATGGCCGGATTGTGCGCGTACATGGGCGCCACTGTACCATGGGGAGCGCGGGCGACGTGTTAGGGTACCGACGCACCGCTTGGGGAGGATCACCACCATGGGACGCACCCGGAAAAAGCCCAAGAAAAACCCCACCG
>CALJKZ010000750.1 GCA_937983085.1 uncultured Gemmatimonadales bacterium | reverse complement strand
CGGCAGAGCCCGTTGCGTGCCTTTGGCCTGCTGCTGTTCTCGGTGACGAACTGGTTCGTCGGGCTGGCGGCGTACAGTTTGCTATTCGGCGAATGCGGCAGCACGCTCATGGCAATCGCTTCCTCGAAAGAGGAGATCCGGTCGCCCGTCTTCGCTCACCTTCTGACGTTTCCTGCTTCCGTTTGGAACGGTGCATGGATCATGCTGCTGACTGTAGCGTTCACAGGGTTCTCTGTTCACGCGCTACATTCTGCGGCCCTAACGGGCATGGCGATCCACGAGTTTGATCTCAAGTGCGAGCTTCCTTCGATACCAGCCAGCATGCGGCAGGTACCGCGCTGGTGGATGGAATTGACGAATCTGGCCCGCCGTTCGCGCTTTCATCTCTCACGGCTTATCGATGGCGCGCTCCGCACGACCGGCCTAGTTGACTCTCTGCAACCACTCGGCGCAGGATACTGGCTCGTATTGCTAAAAGCCGCTCGAATCCTCCAGTGGCCGAATGCGTTCGAGCCACCCGACGAGCGCGTTGCACGCGTCTATGCAGACATCGTTCAGGGCAACGAGGAAACTGGCGGCCACATCGGGACCCTGTACAAGGGTACCGTCAAGCACATGGTGTGCGAGACCGACGGGAACATCGTGTTCGTACTTCTTGAACAGGCGTCCCGCTGGCGAGGTCATCCAGCCGACGAGCCCGACGGCGCTGCTCAGAAGTCGGCGCCACGGAATCCTTGGCGTGCGATAGAGAAGTCGGAGGCCTTCGCTATCGACGGCAAAAACATCCGTAATATCAACTTCCGATTGGTTGAATCGAAACCGGTTCCCGTGAAGGATCAGATATGGGCCGCCTTGGCTAAACTGGTAAAACACGAGAACGCTGCCCCCCTGGAGGACGAGGGCCATACTAGCTAGCTAGTTCTCCGCAGTCCCTGGTTGTAACGGTATCTGGCGCCCGCTGTGGTTGATCGCTCCGGAAGTCTTGATTCCCCCCATCCTTGGGTGGTCATCAAGTGAAAGAGCCCCAGTCGTAGCTCCTCAAAGGCGTAGAGCCCGAGCCTCTTCCCTAGCCTCCGCAAGGCCTTCCGATGGGATCGCGAATAGGCTCGTACGGGGCCGTTCCCATGCTCAGCAGTCAGCCGTGGCGACCAGCCCACGCCGCCACGATCTCAGCCGCGCCCACGAACGGTCGATTGTTACGTACAAGCTCTGCCTATTTCTCTGCAATTAGCACATCGAACCCGATCTGGCAATCGAGTACGCATCGCAAGTCGAGCCCTTCCATGAGCACGACTCGCTCGCCCGTACGCCCAGTGAGCGATTCGATGCACTCCGAAGTGAATCCGTTAAAGGAGATAAAGAGTGCCTTGGTATCTCCGCTGTCGGTTCCGGAAAGCCTGACGGGGGGCGTTCCGGAAAGTCTGGGGCCTGAGGGAGTGCAGCGAGGACACCGCTCGGCGTCAAGTTTCCCGTGGACGAACACTTCATCCGGGGGATGAAGGGGGGCGTGTAGCCCCCCTTCTGGGGGAGCCGCGCGAAGCCAGCCCCTGCCTGGCTGAAGCGTAGCGCGGCGGTCCGGGGGCAAAGTCCCCGGGAGGAGGGGTTCGAGGGGGAGGAGACTAATAACTTGTTGAGGACTCCTCCCCGCGCACTCGTGTCAGGTCGTCGCCGACTCGTCCGACTTGCGGCGGCGGTAGCTCTTGCCCTTAAGGCGCACGATCTCGCCGTGCTCCTCGAGCCGTTCGACGATGGCCACGGCGAAGTCGGGATCGTGCAGCACTCCGCCCCAGCTCTCGGGATGCTTGTTGGAGGTAATGACGTGCGGCTTGCGCTTCACGTAGCGACGGTCGACCACCTGGAACAGGCTGTTGGCGGCATCGGGTCCGTAGGTGAGGTAGCCCAACTCGTCGATCACGAGCACATCCGGCGCAACGAATTCGGTCAGCGCCGCTTCGATGTCGCCCTCGCGTGCTGCGACGTGCAGCTCGTTGAGCAATGAGGCGGCCGTGGCGAAGCGCGCGTCGTAGCCATTCTGGATGGCCTTGTAGGCGACGGCGATCGCGAGGTGGGTCTTGCCGCGCCCGGGCTCGCCGAGCAACACCAGCGAGCGGCCGTCCTCGACTAGCTCGGGTCCCAGGAAGCGGCCGCGCATCTGCCGCTTCACCGAGCGCTGGAACTCGAAGTCGAATTCTTCGATCGTCTTGAGGAACGGGAAGCGCGCCTTGTGCGTGGAGCGCTGGATGCGCGTCTCGGCGCGGTGCGCGATCTCCTCGGCGACGAGCTGCTCGAGCACCTCGCGGTAGGTCCAGCCCTCCTTCTCGGCACGCTCGAAGATCGGGCCGTACATGCGCCGGACGGTCGGCAGGTGAAGTCGCCGTAGGCCGGCATCGAGGTCGCAGGCGGACGTGGGCGCACTCATCGCGACACCTCCTCGGAGGCTTGTCCACCGAGGACGGCTTCGACGTACTCGGCGCCGACGACGCCGAGCCGGGCCACCTGGATCAGTGCGTCGCGAACTTCGAGCTCCCCGTGGGTCTCGAGCAGCTCGAAGATCCGCTCGACCTCGTCCTCCCACTGCCGCGGCCGGCGGTGGCGCACCTCGGTCATGAACCACTCCGCCGCCGGGCACAG
>CALJKZ010000749.1 GCA_937983085.1 uncultured Gemmatimonadales bacterium | reverse complement strand
ATTTCTACCGTAGCAGAATCCAGGACCTCGTGGTTCCTCATGGCGTAGCCAAAGCGGACCAACTCCTCTGGCGTGGAGAGGAAGCCGCCCGGGGCCATGGAGCAGCTCATGTCGACACCGGCCGTGCGCCGGAGGGACCGGAACGCCGCCCGGTCGTACTTGGTCGACTCGTCTGAGCCTTCGTCGCCAAGGTCCGGCACCGTGGCCTCCATGCCGACCCGATCGAAGACTTCGCGATCGATGAAGTCGAGGAACGGTTCGCCCGCTGCGGACTCGACTGCAGCGCCCACCAATCGGTACCCGAAGTTCGAGTACGTGAAGTCGGTGCCCGGTTCGTAGAGCAGCGTGTCTTCACCCACGGCCAGCGTTGCAGAGAGCGCGTCCCCACACTCGCCCTGGCGCAGGATACGACCGAAGCCATAGGAGCGCTTCACCCCCGCCGTGTGGCTCATGAGCTGGCGGAGATTGAAGTTCCACCGCTTCTCGGGGAAGTCGGGCAGATACGTCTGGATCGGCGCCTCGAGGTCGAGCCGGCCTTGTTCCCAAAGGACACCGGCAGCCGCCGCGGTCATGGCCTTGGAGATGCTCCCCACGGGGTACAGAGTCGCGGGCGTCGCCTGTTCCTGGTGCGAGAGGTCGGCCCACCCGAAGGCCTCCGACCACACCACCTCGCCGCCCTTCCCGCCCGCGATGGACGCCCCGGCCATGTACGCGTTCTTGATGAGGCGACGGGCGTAGTCGCGGGCGGAGTCGACGTCATCGGCATGCTCGACCCCGGCGCTGACACCCTCCACCGAGGGGATCTCGTACAGAGGACTGTCGTCGACGCATGCGCCCGCGAGGACCAACAGCAGGACGGACAGGGTGCGGAGGGCACGAAACGCTGAAGTCGTGCTGCACAGTCTGGACATCATCGGACTCCGTATGGGACGACCCCGACCAAGCTACGGGTCGTACACGCGATCAGATACCCCGGCCCTACGGCGCCAGGACGGATTCTGATTCGGACGCGAAACTCTCTCAGCGCTCCCACACCAGCGGCGGGAGCACGTCTCCTTGCCGCTCGAACATCATGTCGATCAACCGCACCGCATTCCCGTACGAGTGGGTCGAGGGATCGAGAAGAAGCGCCTGGAGCAGCCGGTCCCGCGACTTCTCTGCAAAGGCATCGATGAGAAGCTTGTTGATGGAGCACTGGGTCCGGAGAAGAGCCAGGACAGGCTCGGGGAGCGGATCCGCAGCCGCGGGCTCGAGACGTCCGTCTCCCACGGACGCGGGCACCTCCACGACCGAGTCCAGGGGGAGCCCGTCGACGAAGGGCCGGCTGGTATCGGACTCGCCCTCTGAAGAGGCGGTCGCTGCCCTGTTGGGGACGTTCACCGCATCCAAGTCGTGGCGGGCTACGCCCACCAGGCCCTCGATGAGTGGGATGGCCAGCTCGCCCGATGGGCGCGGATCCTTCGGATCGGCGCTGCGGTTGGGACTCGGCTTCAGGCGCCCCTCACGCGGCGGGTGGAAGAGCGGGGTCTCCGTGGGCTTGTCCCTCAGGTTGTAGATCCACGGCGGGATGCTCTCGGTCTCCCAGGGATCGCCCTCCGCCGGATCGTGGAAGAACTGCATGTCCTGACTCGGCAGGAGATCCCCGGCCCATCGGATGTACTCGCCGATGTGATTCGTGCCGGGAGACGGGTACAGGCCGAACGACCGGAGGAGGAGCCGGCTCAACGCGATCTCGTCGAAGTCGTGGAGCCAGTGGGCTCTTCGTTCTCGCTCGCGGAGCTGGGGATAGAGATCCGCACCCGTCTCCCGGTCGCGAATCCGCGTGAACCATGTGAAGTGGTTCAGTCCGACGGACTGGAACGACAGAGTATCCACCGGACGTTGCAGAAAGGTCGCCACCTGGGCCATCCCCTCGAAAACCCCGTGACACAGGCCCACCGTCCGCACCGTGCTCAGGCGGCACTGGGCTTCGCAGAGCTTGGTGAGCGGATTCGTGTAATTGAGCATCCACGCATCCGGACACACGCGCTCCATCGTCCGGACGATGTCCATGAGGGGGCCCATGTTCCGAAGCGCGTGAAAGAGCCCTCCGGGACCGCCGTTCTCACCGTAGATCTGCTCGAAGCCGAGCATCCGGGGGATGTGGAAGTCCTGAGACCAGTAGTAGTATCGGCGCCCTTCGATGGCGGTGACGACGAAGTCGGCCCCCTCCAGCGCCTCTTCCAGGACAGGGGTGCTGGTGAAGCGCACGCTCGATCCGCGCGACGCCGTGACCTGCCGGGCGTACGCGTGTGTGGCTACCAAGGCGGTTTCATCGAGATCCATGAGCGCCACCGTCAGATCGTGTCCCCCGAGCGGCTCGCTCAGGACGAGGTCGTTCACGGTGGGCGGTCCGAACTCACGGGATCCGGCGCCGATCAGCGTCACCTTCATCGAGGGTTTCGGACCGTCAGGAGCGTCCCAGCGAGCGTGAGGGTGACGGGTACCGACCGGCGTGTGAGCATCGCCCTACCCCGGATAGGTGTACGGCGCCTGCAATCCCAACGGAATCCC
>CALJKZ010000748.1 GCA_937983085.1 uncultured Gemmatimonadales bacterium | reverse complement strand
CTCGTGGAAGGCACCCTGGTTCACGGCGGCGTCACCCATGAAGACGACGCAGACCGTGTCCTCCTCCTTGTACTTGATCTTCCAGCCGAAGCCGGTCGCGAGCGGCACCTGCCCTCCGACGATGCCGTGGCCACCCATGAAGCGGTGCTCGGCGTCGAAGATGTGCATGGAGCCACCCTTTCCGCCCGACGAACCGTCGGCCCGACCGTACAGCTCGGCCATGACCGCGTTGGGCGGCACGCCCTTCGCAATGGCCTGGGTGTGCTCGCGGTACGCGCTCATGACGTAGTCGTCCGCGCGGAGGGGCTTGATACATCCCGCCGCCCCCGCTTCCTGTCCGATATGGAGGTGGCAGAATCCGCCGATCTTCCCGATGGCGTACGCCTCCTCCGCCTTCTCCTCGAAGCGGCGGTACAGCAGCATGTCACGCAGGAGATCGAGAGCCAGCTCCTCGCTGATCCCGAGCTCCTCCAGAGGGCTGCCCCCCTTCTTCGAGTTCTTCTTGGCCTTCTTCTCTTTCGTCTGAGCCACGTCAAGCTCCGTTGGCTGCCCGACCGGGACGGCCGAGCTCGAGCTGCACGAGGTTCAGCTGAACCTCGCCGGGGGCGGGGATGTCCGCCTCCATCACGTTCTGAATGCTTCCTGGGCCGCCGGCCTCCACGTCCCGGGCCTGCTCCTTGGCGTGGTAGCTGGACCGGACGAGGGGACCCGACTCGACATGCCGGAAGCCGTACTCGTCTTCGCCCACCTTCTTCCACATGGCGAACTCGTCGGGTGTCACCCAACGGGCCACGGGAATGTGCATGGCCGAGGGGCGGAGATACTGCCCCAGGGTGAGAATGTCCACGGAGGCCTCACGGAGATCACTCATCGCCTGCCTGATCTCGTCGGCCTCCTCGCCCATCCCCAGGATGATGCTCGTCTTCGTGAGCATCGCCGGGTCCATGCGCTTCACGGCTCCCAGGTAGGAGATCGACCTCCAGTAGCGGCCACCGGGCCGCACGTCGGGGTGGAGCCTGAGGACGGTTTCGAGGTTGTGCCCGAGGATGGCCGGCTTGGCATCGACCACCGTCTTGAGCGCGTCCTCGTCGCCCTTGAAGTCGGGAATCAACACCTCTACCGAGCAGCCCGGGACGGCCTCGTGGATGCGGCGGATGGTGTCCGCGTAGATGGCTGCGCCGCCGTCGGCGAGCTCGTCCCGATTCACGCTGGTGATGACCACGTGCTCCAGGCCCATCTTCGCAACCGTCTCGGCCACCCGTCGTGGCTCGTCCTCGTCGAGCTCGGTGGGAAGTCCGTGCGCCACGCCACAGTACTTGCACGCCCGCGTGCAGACATCGCCGAGAATCATGAACGTGGCCGTCCCCGATTCCCAGCACTCGCCGATGTTGGGGCACCCCGCCTCTTCGCAGACGGTGTGGAGCCCCTCCGACCGCATGAGCTTCTTCAGGCGGAGATAGTTCTCCCCACCCGGCGACCGCACCTTCAGCCACTTCGGCTTCCGGGAACGGATGTCGATGGTGTCCAGGTCCTCGTGGGCCCGGATCTTCGAGGTGCCCTTGGGCTTGACCACACCGGTGTCCTTCCCGGTGGGGGCGTATCCCTTGGGTGCGTCAGTATCTATGCTCACGAGCTGTCCAGCGTTCGAGCGCGTCAGTCGGGTCTGCCTGGCTGAGGCAGAGCCTTAAAAGATGTCGCCTTCTTCGGGGCTCACAAGGTCACGCCGGGCGCGGCCCGAGGCGACTTCCCTGCGAAGCCGGGCGGTCCAGTCAGTCCGTCTTTCGCCGTCGGAGACGTCCTCGGCCTTCGGCGATCATGGCCTCGTAGCGCTCCTCGATATGAGCGGCCACCTCGTCGGGGTCGTCGGTGACGAGCATGAGGTCCATGTCGTCGTCGGCGATCTTGCCTTCCTCCAGCATCCGGTCCCTGATCCAGTCCACGAGGCCCTGCCAATAGTCGGAACCGACCAGGACCACGGGGAAGTTCCGGACTTTGCTCGTCTGGATGAGGGTGAGCGCCTCGAAAAGCTCGTCCATCGTGCCGAAGCCGCCCGGGAAGATGACGAAGGCACAGGCGTACTTCACGAACATGGTCTTCCGCACGAAGAAGTAGCGGAAGTCGATGGAGTGATCGAGGTGGGGGTTGCTCTTCTGCTCGAAGGGCAGCTCGATGTTGCACCCCACCGAGGGCACGCCGGCTTCCCGCGCTCCTTTGTTCGCCGCCTCCATCATTCCCGGACCTCCACCCGTGATGATGGCGAAGCCCTTCTCGCCGACCTTTCGGGCGGTCAGGGTACACTTCTGATACATGAGATCGTCAGGCGTGGTGCGGGCCGAGCCAAAGAACGAAACGCCGATTCCAATTCGGCTCATGTCCTCGAAGCCCTCGACGAACTCGCCCATGATCCGCAGGACCCGCCACGAATCGCGACCGATGCTCTCCAGCTCCTCGAAGTTCGCCAGGAGGCGTTCGTCCTCGGTCTCCCACTCCCGAGGCAGTGGTTGGCGCGGGTGCTGGGACGGATCGTACGCGTCGTTCATTCATCCTCCGGGAGGGTCGGATCGGTGAGAGGGGGGATCATGCCTTGGCAGGCTGGGCTCGGAGCCAGGCGCCGGACCTCGGAAGGGCGTCCTCGTGGCGATGCGACGGACTCCAACCCAACTCGCTCCTGATGCGGCGAGAGGGGTAAGGATTCTCGCCCAACGCCAGTCGCGCCACCCTTTCCAGCGGAAGGTGCTCGGCGCCCGGCGTGGTGAAACCAAGCCGTGTAAGGGCATCTGCGCCACCCCGGACGAGGCCGGCCGGTATCGAGACGAAGCGTCGCTTCCGGCCCAAGCCCTCTGCCAGCAATTCGAAGAGGGCCCGCTGCGTGAGGGGGAAGTCGAGACCTACGTCGAACGTCACGCCTCCCGCCCCGGCCTCGAGGACCAGCCGAATGGCTTCGGCGACGTTTCCGGCGTAGACGACGGGAAGGGAATTGTCGCCCGGCCCGAACAAGGGGACCACCGGCAGCCGGAGCAAGTCGGCCACCGCGGGGGTCATGAGCCTGTCGCGTTCTCCGTAGACGGCCGACGGCCGGACGATGGCAACGGGGAGGCCGCGCTTCGCCTCGATCCCGCGGGCGACCTCCTCGGCCTCTCGCTTGGACCGGGCATAGAGGTCGTCCGACGGAATGGCCTGGTCGATGGGCGTCGACTCGTCCACCGGCCCGTCGGCGGATCCGTAGACGGCGACGGAGGAAACGTGCACCGCGTGACCGACGCCTGCCTGCGCGGCCGCCCTGAGGACGTTGCGCGTACCGTCGACGTTCACCGCCCGCACCCGCGGCCACTGGTCGCCGGCGTAGACCAGGGCAGCCCCGTGGACGACGTGGGTGGAGCCATGCATGAGGGGGATCAGCCGTTCGGGCTCGTCGCGGACGTCGCCCGCCACAAGCGCGCACCCGAGCTCGCGGAGATGGCCGGTGTCGGACGTGGCGCGCACCAGTGCGACGACATCGTGCCCGTGCGCGCGCAGCTCACCGGCGAGATGCGACCCGATGAGCCCGGTGGCTCCGCTGATGAAAACCCTCACGGGACCATCGGCGGACGGTTCACGCCGGGCAGGCCTCCCACGGGCCGGACCGCCGAGCTCCCCGCCCAACTCCCCGCCGACTCCTTGGCCGGGTCATCGGCCGGCGAGGAACCGCTCGGCGTCGTCGCGGACGGCCCCGACGATGAGGGCGTGGCTGGTGTACTCCTCCAGATCTCTCTGGCTCTCCTGGTCGTAGATCTCGAGAACGTGCCGATAGTGGACCTCGGCCTCGTCCAGCTCGCCGAGCTCGATGGCGGCCTCGGCGGCAGCCGCCCTCGCCAGGAGGTGATTCGGGTCCTCGTCGATGATCTCGTAGGCCTGCGCGAGGGCGGCCTCGAAGTTGCCCGCGGTCCGGTTGAGCATGGAGAGGTGGAAGAGCCCGTCGTGGCTCAGGGGACGCGCCCGCTGATAGGCGCCGATGGCCATGGGCAGGCGCGCCTGCGTCTGCGCAGAGTCTCCGGGGCCCCCGCGGCGCATCCCCCGATCGAAGACCCGGTCGCCTGCTTCGATGGGCGTCATGTTGGAGATGTCCGGCGGCGTCCCACCCGTGGACGGCGTCGCAGTCTGAGCCCCACCGGTCGTGGGGGTGCTGCCGGGACCGGGAGGGGGTCCGGGCCGAACCATGGACACTCCGACGACGACGATGAGGGCGAACATGGCCGCCCCGGCGAGCCACCACGCGAGGTTCTGGCCAGAGAAGAACGCGGCGGCCGCCTCCCTGTGGGCGCCGGGTCCGCCCGTGCCGGTCTTCGCGCCGCACTGGTTACAGAACTGGGCTCCCGCCGACACCTTGGTGCCGCATTGATTACAGAAGCGTCCACCCAGATTGGCGCCGCAATGCTGGCAGAAATTGCCCGTCGCGGGACGATCACACTCGGGACAGAAAGGACCTTGGCTGCTCGCCATCATTATCGGATCGCGTTGAAGAGGAGGGGCCACGTCGCCATCGTCTGCGCCCGGTAGTTGGGCTGGAATCCGAAGAGAATCACCGAGCCCTCACCGATGGCGGCCTCGAGGATGGCCGGCTGGCCCGCCACATGCTCCCCACCGAGTACCCACCCGGACAGGAGGGGATCGCCCGAGCCATAGCGCGCCAGGACCTGGACGCGCTCATCGGCCACGTCGAAGGCGCGACTGGAGCGCCAGTACCAGGCGGCGACCTCGTCCCGCATGCCCGCGGTGACGTCCGACTCGTTCAGCTCGAGGCGTAGGATCGACCCAGGAATGTAGAAGACCGTGTTGGGCAGGTCTTCCGTGGCGTCGGCGATGTTCAGGTCGAAGAGGTCCCGGACGAAGTCCGTCGCCTGCTCGACGGCGATGACGCGACCACCCCTCTCCACAAAATCGGATACCGCGGCCGCGCCCACGGCCCCGAGTCCGCCGGTGTACTCGGGCGGCACCTCACCATCGTCGAATCCCTCGAGGATGGACGCCGCCGACTGCGCCTGGAAGATGAGCACGTCGTAGTCGCCGAGGGCGCCACCCTGGATGTCGGCATCGTGAAGGGTGTCGTATTGCATAGCGTGCTGGTCGAAGACCCAGCGCTGCCACCCCTCCGTCATGGGCTCGTCCCAGGACTTGTAGAGCGCGACGCGTGGCGCGTCTTCGCCCTGTAGATGCTCGGGAAGGTGGAAGTCGAACTCCGGCACGGCCACCGGATCGGAGAGGGAGACACCGAGGTCGCCGTCCACCGCCACCGCGTCGAAGTCGAGGAGGTAGCCCAGCGTGTGGGCCGTCACGTCATAGGGCCGCTGAGGCGGTCCGCCGGGGTACTCCCGCAGATCGGGATAGTACTGCACCTCCAGCATGGTGTTGGCGAAGCTCGCCCACGGCTGGCGCATGGGGATGACGTACGACCCCCGTGGAAAGGTCAGCGCCCCTACCGAGAAGTCCGCCTCGGCCTGATGCACCTCCACGTCGGCGAGGGTGAGGGTGCGGATGGCGTAGTCGACGCCCGGAGCGTTGTCCTGGCCCGAGGGAATGATCCACCAGTCCGGCCACTCGTCCCAGCCGGCCACCGCCCTCTGGTTGATCCCGTGGAAGTTCTCGAGCCAGAAGCGGCGGTTCTTGGCCGCGTTGGTGAGGAGGGCCATGGCGCCCGCCTCCTGGTACTCGACGATATCGGCGAGCGTCCACGCCCCGCCGGCCCACGGAGCGGGAAAGTTCCACGAGCGCCGTCCGGCGTCGAATCCGCGTCCGGGACCCAATGCCGAAGGATCGACCGTGATGGGTGTCGCCATCCGCGCCGACGCCGTTTCCGACAGGATGCGCGCCGCCCCGTGATAGTGCATGTACGCCCTCGCCGGCGTATACGCGTCGTACTGGGCATTCACGACGACCCCGCGCTTTCCTTGGGACGTCAACTCGGCCGCCATGTATGCGCCCAGCTGGTTCACGGCCGTGGTGATGGCCGGATCGATGTTCGGCTCCCACGGCTCGATGTACGGTGGGAAGAAGATGCGGGCACCGGTGCTGCCCATCTGGTGCACGTCGTGGACGATCTGGGGGTGCCAGGCGTTGTGGGCGTCGCGAACGGTGAGGACCGTCTCGTCCTGCGTGAAGGCGTACCAGTCCCGATTGTTGTCGTGACCGACATAGTAATGGTAGAGCCAGGGCAGCGGCGCGCCTTCGAACTCGGTGCCCACGTGGCTCATGTACCAGTCGGTGATCCACTGGAGTCCGTCGGGATTCAGCGACGGGATCTGGAGGAGGATCACGTTGTCGAGGATCTCGCGGACCTCGGAACTCTCCGAAGTCGCCAGTCGGTACGCCAGGTTGGCCGACATCTGGCTCGACCCGACCTCTGTGGCGTGAATCCCCTGCGTGAGGAGGACCACGGTCTTCCCCTCATCGAACAAGCGCGCAAGCTCCTCTTCCCCCTGCACCGTCCTGGGGTCGGCAAGCTTCATCTGGATGGCGTGGAGCTCATCCAACCGCGCGTGGTTGTCCGGACTCGTGATGGTGAGCATGACGAAGGGTCGTCCGCGAGTGCTCGTCCCTAGCGTATCGACGACGACCCGATCGCTGCTCCCTGCGAGACGCTCGAAGTAGGACGTGAGCGCACTCCAGTCGGCGAGACTCCGGTCGGTGCCGATCTCGAATCCGAAGTGCTCGACGGGGGCCGGCACCTCCTGACTGGAAGCCGGCACCGCCATCACGAGGGCGCCGAGCACCGCTGCCGTCATGCGGCGTGTCACGTGGAAACTCCTGGGGGATCGGCCGCGTGGGGCAGCCGGGCGTGCGCGAAAAAGGGGAGAAACGATCCTATCTAGGCTCTGCCTGGGCGGCAACGACCGTCAGCCCTCGCGCTTCTGCGACTCCATTCGGCGACGAACGGTGAGGTCACGGGCCGCCCAGAGGATGCGGCTCTCCTCGTCTTCCGACGAGACCCGGCTGAGGCTCAGCTCCACGGGAATCTCACTGCCGTCCGGCCGCTGGATGGAGAACGGATGGCCCTCGACGATGGAGCGACGGTCGGGGTCCCGCTCGAAGGCGTCCCGGAGCTGAGCGAAACGGGGGCGCAGTCCCTCGGGAAGGAGGTGCTCCAGGCTCGACCCGACGATGTCGCTCAGCGAGTACTGGAAGAGGGCCTCGGCCTGGTCGTTCATGTTCACCACGGCGCCCGCGGCATCGGTGACGATCAACGCGTCGGGAGCCTTCCGGAGGATGGCACGGAGCCGCTCCTCCTTCTTCCAGAGCGCCAACTCCTGTCGCTTCCTGCCCGTGACGTCCCAGAGGAAGCCCCTCAGCACGGTGCCGTCCTCCGTCGTGGCCGCGGCCATGACCTCGGCGACCCAGACCACCCGGCCGTCGGCCCGCTCCATGCGGTAGTCCACCTCGTGGCGTCCCCCGGTGGCCAGGGTGCTGGCCCGGATGTCACGCATGGTGGACTGGTCGTCCGGTGGCACGACGCCCGACCAGAAGTCATCGGTCAGCCAGTCCTCGACCGGGCGGCCGAGGAGCGCCTCCGCCTGCGGGCCGACATAGAGGACCCGCCCCGACGGATCCACCTCGAGGGGAACGAGGGGGGAGGACTCCAGAAACGACGTCGGGTCGGTGGTGGGAGACATGGGGGCTACAAGCCGGTGGGTTGATCGACGAAGTGGCTCTCGATTCCGAAGCGCTCGGCGAGGTGCTCGCCCAGGGCCCGGATGCCGAAGACCTCCGTAGCGTAATGACCTGCGAATAGAACGTGGATTCCGAACTCGACGGCATCGAAGTAGGTGTGATGCGCCCCTTCGCCGGTGACGAAGGCATCGAGTCCCAGCTCCGCGGCCTCCTCGACGAAGGAACCGCCTCCGCCCGTCAGAACACCGACGGTCTCGACCTCTTCCGGGCCGCCTGGCAAAGCCGTCACCGGGCCCCCGACGGCGTCGGACACCCTTTCACGGAAGGCCTCGATGGAAAGGGCTTCGGGGAGTCGACCCCACCACCCCAGATCGGCGCCCTCGTAGGCGCCAAGGCGTCCTTCGAGAGAGAGGCCCAACGCCTGCGCCAGAAGGATGCAGTTGCCGATCTCCGCGTGGCCGTCCAGGGGGAGGTGGCAGCTGTAGAGACCCATGTCGGCCTTGATGAGGCTCGAGAGCCGCCGGTGCAGACGCCCCACGACGGGCTGGAGCCCGTCCCAGAAGAGGCCGTGATGGACCAGGAGGAGGTCAGCCCCGAGGTCGGCGGCCGCTTCGATGGTCCCTGCCGAAGCATCCACGGACGTCACGATGGTCCCTACCGTCTCGGGACCCGCCACCTGCAGGCCGTTCAAGGCGGTCCGGTAGTCCGGATGCCCACGCACGGCCAAGTACTCGTCCACGTACTGAAGGAGAGATTCTAGTTTGATGAACCCCTCCACGGCCGTGTGTGGATAACCGGTTGAAAAGTGGAGGAGTGTCGGACCGGAGCGTCGAAAGGGGCGCCGGTGAAATCGCCTATGCGCTGGGCCCGCAGCATCTTACGGGCCCTGCGGTCCCATTGCGCACCCTGGCGTACCCGGTTGGGGAAAAACGACGGATCAATCAATTCGACGCGGCGCCGGCCACCTCGGGGGCACGTGTGCCCAGGCCGCCGCTGCGCTGCTCGGCCTTGGTGTCGGCCACCGCATCGGCGCCCATGAGGACGCTGCCGTTGAGAACGGCGCCCTCTTCGAGCTGCATGCGACGGGTGTGGACCTCCCCGTCGATGCGGCAGGTGGCCTGGAGCTCGAGGCGCGAGGCCGCCGTGAGCTTGCCGTGCACACGGCCCGAGATCACGGCGTCCTGGGTCACGATGTCGCCCTTCACCGAGCCTTGCTTCCCGATGACCACCGCCTTGCCCGCCTTCACGGAGCCCTCGACGGAGCCCTCGATGCGCACGGTGCCGTCGGTTTCGCAGTCACCGACGATGGTCATGCCGGGACCGATGATGGAGATGACCGAGTCGGGAGCCGTCGCGGTGTTTTCGCGATCACGTGCCATGAAGTACTACCTCGGGTGCGGTGTGTGGAGTGGCAATGTAAAGCGGGTCGACGCCGCGGGACCATAGGCAAGACGCATGCCTTGGCGGCGCCTCACCCGGGCTGCTCGATGAGCGTCAAAGGGTCCACCGGCTCGCCGTCCAGGAGGACCTCGAAATGGAGGTGGGGGCCCGTCGAGCGACCCGTGGAACCGCTCAAGGCGATGACCTGTCGCTCGCGCACGGCTTGGCCCAGGGTGACGAAGGTGGTGGAGGCATGCCCGTACAGCGTGGAGTAGCCGTCCCCGTGGTCGATGACGACGAAGCGCCCATAGACCGCGTCTTCGCCTACGTCGGAGACGGTGCCGGCGCCCGACGCGCGGATGTAGGAGTCGGACGCCACGGCGATGTCGAGTCCAGGATGGTCGCCACTGATTCCGGCGTGCACCCCCTGGGTCACGAAGCCCCGCTCGGCGAGGGGCCACGACGCCGGACGGCTACCTCCCAGGAGCGGTCGATCGCCCACGTCTCCGCCCCGGGCGCTGGCCACCGGTGGGAGCCAAACCCCCGAAGGTTCGTCCAGGTCGGCGCGACCGAACAAAGACCGAATCGCTCCGTACTGTTCCTCGATGGATTCGAGTCGGGTGACGAGGGCCTGCACACGGGCCCGGTCCCTCGTCATGACGGCCACTTCCTGCTCGAGCTCGCTGGTGCGGGCTGCTCTCGCGGCCAGGTACCACCAACTACCCGCCATGACCGTGAGGGCCAGGCCGATGACCCCGGCGGCGCCGACGAGGAGGCGAAGGGTGCGATACGACACTTGGACCGTGCGCGTCTCCCGCCCCCCCTCCGGGACCAGCATGACGGTGAGCTTGGTGTCACCCGATTTGGTCACCCCACCACCTCGTGCACCGGACGTCCGGTCATGGCCTCGAAGATCCGCTCGAAGACCTCGGCGTCATGATAGTCCACCTCGATGGTGCCCTTCTGGCCCCGCTTCTCCTTGATGGAGGCACGAGTCTGGAAGTGGGACGCCAGGGCCTCCTCCAAGGAGGCGACGATGGGATCCTTGGCCTTCGAGGGCTTCTTCTTCTTCGCCCGCGGCCCCGCCACTCGACGCTCCACCTCGCGGACCGACCACCCTTCCTTCGCAGCCTTACGTGCCAACTCCGCGGCATGGACAGGGTCGTCGAGGGAGAGAAGAGCTCGGGCGTGGCCCTGCGTCAGCGAACCGTCCTACACCAGCTTCGGTATGGACGGCGGAAGTTTGAGGAGCCGGAGAAGGTTCGCCACCGTGGAGCGGACCTTGACCACGGCCTTGGCGATCTCGACCTGCTTCATGTCGAAGCGCTCGGAGAGGGCCTCGTATCCCTCCGCTTCCTCCAACGGGTTCAGAGCCTCACGCTGCAGATTCTCCACCAGGGCGAGTACGAGCAGGGTCTCGTCGTCGGCTTCGCGGACGACGACCGGTGCCTCCGTCCATTCCAGCGAAGAAAGGGCCCGGAAACGCCGCTCGCCGGCGACGAGTTCGAACCGGTCCGAGCGCCCTTCTACGGGCCGAACGACCAGGGGCTGCAGAAGACCGTTCTCGCGAATCGACGCCGCCAGGTCGGCCAGCTCGGACTCGGTGAAGACGCGCCGAGGCTGCATGGGGTTGGGCACGATGGCCTTGAGCGGGACCGTGCGGATCTCGCTCTGCTGGACCTCGGGCTCGAGATAGTCGCCCAGCAGCGCGCCGAGGCCCTTCCCCAATCGATCGCGAGTCATGACCTGGCCCCCGTTGAAGTCGAGCGGCCCGCACGGTTGCGGCGCTCTATAACTTCTTGTGCGAGAGAGAGATACGCCTGTGCGCCACTGGAGAGCACGTCGTACAGGACGATGGGCTGTCCGAAGCTGGGCGCCTCGGCGAGACGGACGTTCCGAGGGATCGCGGAGCGGTACACCTTGGGTCCGAAGTACTCGCGGGCCTCCTCCCCCACCTGCTTCGAGAGGTTGAGGCGCTTGTCGTACATGGTCAGGAGGACGCCCTCGATGTCGAGGTCGGGATTCAGGCCCCTCTGGACCAGCCGGACCGTATTGAGCAGCTGGCTCAGTCCCTCCAGTGCGTAGAACTCGCACTGGATGGGGATGAGCACGGAGTCCGCCGCCGTCAGCGTGTTCACCGTCAGAAGGCCCAACGAGGGGGGGCAGTCGACGAGGATGAAGTCGTAGTCGCCCCGGACAGGCTCGAGCGCCTTGCGCAGGATCGTCTCACGGCTGAAGGCAGACACCAGTTCGATCTCGGCGCCTACCAGGTCCCGCGTGGAGGGTACCACGTCCAGGAGCGGGAAGTGGACCTCGCGCACCGTGGCGTCGGCCACGCCGCTCTGACCGATGAGCACATCATAGATGGTGGGTCGGGACGAGCGCCCTTCGATTCCCAAGCCGCTGGTGGCGTTCCCCTGCGGATCGATGTCGAGAATCAGCGTCCGCTTCTCGGCTACGGCCAGCGACGCACCCAGGTTGATGGCGGTGGTTGTCTTTCCGACGCCGCCCTTCTGGTTGGCGATGGCGATGACGTGGGACATGCGTCGTGGAGATCTCCGCAGGGAAGCAAAGCGTTGGGGGCGCAATATACCACCGCTCGCGAGGGGTCGGGAACACATACGATCATCCTTGACCCCCGGCCGACCGCCGTCGACCTTACGCCTCGTCGGTGAGGGCCGGGTGGGCGTAGCAGGGCGCCTTCCGCGTCGGAACTACCCTGGGGTGGGCCTGAAAATGAAGCGGTTTCGCGCGCGTTTCTCGAACTACGCCATCGTGGCCATGGTCGCGGTGGCGGCCAGTGCGTGCGGCGATGGCACCACGACGCCCATCACCGACCCCCCGGAGATCGAGCCGTTCGTGGGGCTTTGGGATGCCGAGGAATTCCGTGTAACCAGTGACGCGGACAGCTCCATCGTCGCCGATCTCATCGAGATCGGGGGATCCTTCACCCTCAACATCGAGGCCAGCGGCACGTACACCGCCCAGCTCTCCTTCACCGCGACCGACAGCCTGGGCATCCAGCCCTTCGTCGAGATCGGGCAGATGTCCGTCGCCGGCGGGTTCGTGACGCTGAGGCCTACTGTCCCGCCAGGAAGCCCGGCCAGCTCCGCCTACACCTTCGTGCGTGAGGACTTCCTCCGCCTGGTGGGCCCGACGGAGTTCGACTTCAATCTGGATGAGGTCCCGGACCCGGCCGAGCTCTTCACCGAGCTGCAGCGCCGCTGAGCCCGCGCCTCCCCGCGCGGAGGCGACGTTTCACGTGAAACAATGACCGGCTACACCCTCCAGGGTACCGTCGGCCATCTCCACCTACGACCCGTTGTACCGCCTGGCTTCCTGTGGCGTCGAGGCGATGCCTGGACGTTTCACGTGAAACAAGGCCGCAAGAGAGACGATGCGGCGCGGCAGTGTGGGGAGCCTGATGGTGCCGCGCGCTGGCCGAGGGATCGCGGCGAACCATTGCGGTGAACCGCGGGCACTTCGATCCTGCTCGCCCCAGAGGACGGGCGTTTCAGTCGTACTCCCCCGGTGGGAACCGCTGGCCCCTCAGTCCCGCTCCCCTGGGGGGGAAGCCGAGGGCGCTCAGTCCTTGGAAGACGGAACAGGCACGGCTGCCCGCCTGCGGACCTCGAGCATCAGGTTCTGCAGGTCGGCCGGGGAGACCCCCGGAATCCGCGACGCCTGCGCCAACGTACCAGGCCGAACACGGGCGAGCTTCTCCCGTGCCTCGTGGGAGAGCGTGGCGAAGTCCTGATAGGGGAGTGCTTCGTCCAAAGCAAAGTCGGCCTTCTCCCTCAGCTTCTCAGCGCGGCTCCGCTCCCGCTCCACGTACCCCGCATACTTGAGCTCCACCTCCACCGCGGTGATGGCTTCGCCGGGAAAAGCGTCGTCGAGCCCGGCGCCCATGGATCCCATGAGGGCCTCAGCGGAGATGCGCGGTCGCTTGAGAAGGTCGGCCGCCCGCCGAGGTTCGCTCAACGGCGACGAGCCCGTGTCCTCTCCAAGCTCCTCGAAGGCCTCGGGCCGGACCAGCGTCGTCTCCAGCCAGACCCGCACCCGGTCTTCTGCGGCCAATCGACGCTCGAGGGCCTCGATCTGCGGGTCGGTGAGGAGCCCCCGATCCCGGGCCAGCGTCCCGAGCCGTCGGGGCGCATTGTCCTGGCGGAGCAACAGACGAAACTCCGCTCGTGACGTGAACAGCCGGTCCGGCTCGTCGCCGCCACGGGTCACGAGGTCGTCGATGCGGACGCCGGCGTACGCCTGATCCCGCTCCAGAACGAAGGGCTCCTCGCCCTTCACTCGCATGGCGGCGTTGATGCCGGCCACGATACCCTGGCCGGCAGCTTCCTCGTAACCGGTCGTGCCGTTGATCTGGCCCGCACAGTAGAGCCCCGGCACGTCGCGGAGCTCCAGGGTGTGACGAAGCTGATGCGGTGGGAAGTAGTCGTACTCGATGGCGTATCCCACCTTCGTCATCACGGCTTCCTCCAGACCGGGGATGGTTCGGAGAAACTCCAGCTGGACCTCGGCAGGTAGGCTGGTGGAGAGGCCGTTGACGTACAGCTCGGTGGTCTGGAGGCCCTCGGGCTCCAGGAAGACCTGGTGCCTGGGCGCGTCCGGGAACCGAACGATCTTGTCCTCGATGGAAGGACAGTACCGGGGGCCCCGGCCCGCGATCTCTCCCCCGTACAGGGCACTCCGCTGAAGGTTGTGCCGCACGACCTCCTTCAGGCCGTCGCCGGCATAGGTGATCCAGCAGGGACGCTGATCGGGAATCACTTCTTGCGCATAAGCCGCGAAGCGATACTCACCCGGGTCGCCGTCTTGCCGCTCCGTCCGGTTGAAATCCACCGTACGGCCGTCGATCCGAGGCGGCGTGCCCGTCTTGAAGCGGGCCACGCTCAGACCCAGATCCTCCAGCCCTCGCGCCAACGCGATGGAGGGCGCCTCGCCGGCGCGGCCTGCGTCGATGCCGGCCTCGCCTCCCACGTGGATCTTTCCGCGGAGGAACGTCCCGGTGGTGATGACGATGGCCCGACCGGAGAACTCGATGCCTCCTCGAGTTCGGATGCCAACGACGCGGCCATTCTCGGCGACGAGTCCTTCCACCATGTCCTGGAAGACGTCGAGGCTGGAGAGCGAATCGAGGATTCGCCGCACGGCCACCGGATACATGGACCGATCACATTGCGCTCTCGGCCCCCAGACCGCCGGGCCCTTCGAGCGGTTGAGCATCCGGAACTGGATCCGCGATGCGTCCGTGGCCTGGCCCATGATCCCGCCCAGTGCATCCACCTCGCGGGCCACGACACCCTTGGCCACACCGCCGATGGCCGGATTGCAGCTCATCTGTCCCACGCGCGAGAGGTCCGGCGTGACCAAGAGCGTCCGGACTCCAGCCCGAGCCGCGGCGGCCGCTGCCTCCGTTCCCGCATGGCCACCGCCCACCACGACGACGTCGTACGACTGTCTCATCGGTGCCTGATGCTGAAGGAGTCGAGGTCCTCGGGCAGCTCGGCGTCCGTCTCGTCGACGGCGTCCACCCGTGCCATCCCCGGACCGTGCCGCAGCTTGTCCGCGAATCGTGTCATGGTTTCCGCGTCCGCCCCGGCGACGATGCGGACGGTGCCATCCGGGAGGTTCTCCACGGTGCCCACGACGCCCAGCGTATCCGCAGTCTGGCGCGTCCACCATCGGAACCCGACGCCCTGTACTCGTCCCCGTACCACGAAGGCCCTCTCAACGCGCTTCATCACTTCCCTATGCAAAACTCGCGAAACACCACGTCGAGGACGTCCTCCGTGGTCACCACGCCGAGGAGCTCTTCGAGCGCCGACTCGGCCGCCCGAAGATGGGTCGCCGCCACCTCCGCCGGGAGTCCATCGTCGATGCCCTTCGTGAACTGATCCACCTCCGACACCGCGCGCTCCAGCGCCTGGGCATGGCGGCGCCGCGTGAGCACCGGCGCCTGGGCGTCCGCCTGCACCACCGAGGCATACACCAGGGAGGGAAGGAGCTCTCGGAGCTCGCCCAGACCCTCGCCGGTCAGGACCGCCAGCCGCCCGCGACCAGCGAACGCCGCGTCCCCGGCACCGTTCTTCCTCGTCGCCTCCACACCCTCGGCCCGCGCCGAGCCTCCCCCCTCGTCCGCCTTCGTCTCGACCCGCACGACCGGAGCCTCGAGCCCCCGCAGAAACGCCGACTCCTCATCGTCCAGATCCACGCCCGACTCCACGCAGTAGAGGACGACATCCGCCCTCTCCAGGTACCGACGGGCGAACTCGATGCCCAGCGCTTCCACCCGACCGGCTGGCGTCCGCATGCCCGCGGTATCGACGAGCCGGAAGGGAAAGCCACTAATCTGGACGGCGGTCCCGAGCGCGTCCCGCGTCGTTCCGGCCTCCTCGGTGACGATGGCCCGCTCTTCCCCGACCAGAGCGTTGAAGAGCGACGACTTCCCCACATTCGGGCGTCCGGCGAACACGGTGAGGGCGCCCTCCCGAAGGAGCTCCCCCTCCGGCGCTGTCCGCAGCATAGTCGCCATCTCCGCCTTCAAGGCATCGGCCTCGGCCACGACGTCGTTCATGGGAACCGGCGCGTCGTCCTCCTCGGGGAAGTCGACGTGATGAGCCAGGAGAGCCTCCACGCGGAGAAGCCGTTGTCTCAGTGCCGACACCCGCCCGGACAGCCCTCGCTCCAGCTGGTGGATGGCCGCGTCCCGGAGGGCTGCGCTCCTCGCCTCGATGAGATCGGCCACGGCCTCGGCCTGGACCAGATCGAGCTTGCCTCGAAGGTGGGCCCTCCGGGTGAACTCGCCCGCCTCCGCTCGTCGGGCTCCGCAGGACACGCACGCCTCGACGATGAGCCGTGGTGTGATGAAGCCGCCGTGGCAGGAGATCTCCACCACGTCTTCGCCGGTGTAGCTCGCGGGCGCCTGGAAGTAGGTCACCAGAGCCGTGTCGATGAGGCTCCCGTCCGCCGGATCCACGATGGATCGAAGATGGACGCGGCGGGGCTCCGGGGCCGTCGGCTTCTCAGGCGCGAGTTCTCCGAGGATGCGGGTGGCGTCCGGACCGGACAGGCGCACGACCGCCAGACCTCCGACGCCGGGAGGCGTCGCCTGGGCGACGATGGTGTCGACGTCCATCCCGATCCTCGTCCGCGAGACCCTCTAGGAAGTCAGTCCCGCGAACTCATCTTCAGCGGGGGTTGATCCTTCATCTTGGCGCGCTCCCGGGCAATCCACACCTGCTGCGGCAGCGTGGCGATGTTGGCCGTGGCGTAGTAGAGGTTCAGGCCACTGGGCAGGTTCATGAAGATGAAGAGCATCATGGGGGGCATGATGTACATCATCATCTTCATCTGCGGGTTGTCCTGATCGAGGGAGCGCAGGCTCACCCACTGCATCAGGAACATGGAGAGGGCCAACAGGATCGGGAGGATGTAGAAGGGGTCCTTCGCCGACAGGTCAGGAAGCCAGTAGAACTCCACGCCGCGCAGCTCGATGGTGTTCTGGAAGACGAAGAAGAGCGCGATGAGCACCGGCCATGGCAGCAGCATCGGCAGACAACCCGCCAACGGGTTGAAGCCGTGCTCCTTGTACAGCTTCATGAGCTCCTTCTGCAGCTTCTCCGGCTGATCCTTGTACCGGTCCTGGATCTCCTTCACCAGCGGCTGCGCCGCCATGTTGCGAAGCTGCGCCTTCATCGACTTGTGGTACAGCGGGAAGAAGACCACCCGCATGAGCACGCCGAAGACGATGAGCACCCAGCCGTACCCCAGGCTCAGCTGGGTATGGAGGAAGACCAGGATGGTCATGATCACCGACACGAAGGGTCGGATGATCGGGCGGAAGAACCGCCACCCGTACGGATTGACCTCCTCCATGTCCTGACCCAGCGAGGAGAGCAGGGCGTACTCCTGGGGCCCGATGAACATCCGGTACGCGAAGCCGCCATTCTCGGTGACGGTCTGGGCCGCCCCGACACGGACGCGCTCCTCCACCTCCGCCTCGCGAACGATGAGGCCGCCGAGGTAGGTGACGTCGGACGCGAGCTCGTCACTCTCGCCGGCGAGCATGGCCAGGACGAAGAACTTGCTCCGGAACGCCGTCCACACCAGCGGACCCTCCACGATGGTGGGGGGCTCAGCATCCTCGAGGGTCGTCGACCGGATGCCGTCCTGGAGATGGTTGTAGACGTACGCCATGGAGCGGGCCTCGATCGCCGAGTCCGACTCGGCGAAGGGGAGGCCGGCTCCGAGGTCGGTGACCATCAACGCTCGGTCGACGCCTCGCATCCCACCGCGCACGACGACGGTGTAGTCGTCCGGGTCGAAGGTGTACTCCACCCGGAAGTCGAACTGGCCCGAAGGGTGCTCGTAGGTGAACCGGATGGTCTCGGGCTCACCACCCTCCACCAACCGGAGCCCACCCGCGGGCTCCACGCTGAAGGGCACGCTGGAGAGGTCGAGCGTATCGCTGCCCACCACCAGACGATGCCCGAAGTATCCCGAGGTCCCGTCGGGTACCACACCCACGGCGCCCGGCTTTCGCAGCGACTCGAACTGGCTCAGCTCGCCGGACACCACCCGCGCACCCAGGGAGCTGAAGCGATACTCGTACAGTGGCCCCGTTACCGAGACCTCGACCTCGCGGGGAGCCGATGGCGTGACCTCGGGCTCGGGCCGGGCGGCTCCCGGCAATGCGGGGTCACCCGCCGGAAGGTCGGGAACCGCCCCAGCGTCGGCGGGCTGCCCGGTATCTCCCGGGAAGACGGACGACGGAGCATCCGGCCCCGCTTCTGCGGTGCTGTCCGCCACGGCTCCGACGTCCTCCGGAACCACGGGAGGGAAGAGCCGGTTGGTGCCCACCAGAACGGCGAGCATGAGGATCACGGCTAGCAGGAAACGGGCTTCGGTCTTCATCCGGCCATCACTCGATCTATTCGCGTCGTACCCTGCGTACGTTCGGCAGAGGCTTCGTCGTCAAAAGAAGTCGGCGGCGCCGGCACATGCCGGGACGAGCGCCCCTCGGGCACCGGGTCGTAGCCGTGCCGTCCCCACGGGTGGCACCGAGCCAGGCGGCCGGCGGCCATGACGACCCCTCGCACGGGCCCGTGCAGCCGGATCGCATCGATGGCGTAGGCCGAGCACGTAGGGTGGTATCGGCACGACCCAGGGAACCAGGGCGAGATCGCCAACTGGTAGAAGCGCACGATGGCGATCAGGATTCTCGAGAACACAACTCCTCCACGGCCGACCTCACCTCTTCGTCCAACTCCCCGAACGCCGCTCGATACCCCTCCCGACGCGCCCGCACGAGCACGTCGGCATGGATCCCCGCCGCGTCGAGGGCCGGGAGCACACCCCGCCGACCGATCTCCCGCAGACGGCGCTTCAATCGATTCCGCTCCACGATGGTCCGACCGTGCTTCGGAACGATGAGTCCGAGGCGGGAACGCGAAGCGGGAGAAGCAGCGAAGAAGACCTCGACGTTGGGCGTCTTCTTCCGCTTCCCCCGCTCGAGCAGCTCACGGATTTCCGAGCCGAGCCGGATTCGCGCATCCCTGGGGAGGCGCTCGCCTCGACCCTCGATCGGGCCGTCTACTTCCCGCCGATCTTCACGACGAGCCGCGCCCGTCCGCGCTTGCGACGACGGTTGAGCGTCTTACGCCCACCCTTGGTCTTCATGCGCGCGCGGAACCCGTGCTTGTTCTTCCTCTTGCGATTGCGCGGCTTGTATGTCGGCTTCATTACTGCCAGCCCAAGTCATGTGTACAACGTTTCGAAGGGAGCTTGAAAAGATAGCCGAAGGGCCCGGAAACGGTCAACGTCCAACCCACGGGAAGGCCCGTCTTCGGGGGCCGTTCGGGCCTTGGGAGGGTGGTTTTGACTTTTCCAAAAACCCTGGGTAGCTTCGACGCCCCGCAGCCCGCAGAGGCCCCCGCCACCCTCCTGACCGCGCCCGTCGATGCCCCCTCAAAAACCCTTCAGCATCCCTCCCGCGGCGCGCCTCGAGCGCACCCGGCAGAGCTGAAGCGGAGGGCCGATGGAGCTGAGCGGGGGCGAGCTGTGGGAACGTATTCAGGAAGGCGTTCGGCCCCACCTTCCCCCCCACGCGTTCACCACGTGGGTGGAGAGCGCCCGGGCCACCGCCCTCACCGATGACGAACTGGTCCTTGAGGTCCGGAACCCGTTCCACGTCGAGTGGCTCGAAGACAAGTACGGCCCTCTCATGGAGCGCACCGCCGCGGAGGTGCTCGGCCGGCCGCTGAAGATCCGCGTGTGCTGCTCCACGGAAGGGGCCGCCCCCCTTCCCTCCTTCGATCTCGGGTCGTCGTCCTCCGCCCCCCTCGAGGCGACGGGCGGTCCGACTCACGTCGGCGCGCCCCGCGGAAGCGCGGACTCGACCGCCTCGCCATCCCTGGGAGGCGGGCACGCTCATCCCGCGTCGCCCGACGAGCCGGCTCCGGGCCTCTTCGGACGCTACACCTTCGAGCGGTTCGTCGTGGGCGGAAACAACCAGCTGGCCGTCGCCGCCGCGCGGGCGGTAGCCGACAAGCCAGGGCGCATGTACAACCCCCTCTTCCTCTACGGGGGGGTGGGCTTGGGCAAGACCCACCTCATGCACTCCATCGGCCATGCCCTCATGGCCGACGACGAACACCGTCGGGTGGCCTACCTCTCCTCGGAGCAGTTCACCAACGAACTGGTGAGCGCCATCCGACGCGGGGACACGGCTGCCTTCCGGCGCCGCTACCGCGAGATGGACCTCCTCATGGTGGACGACGTGCATTTCCTCCAGGGCAAGGAAAGCACGCAGGAGGAGTTCTTCCACACGTTCAATGCTCTCTACGATGCCCAGCGGCAGATCGTCGTCACCAGCGACCGGCCGCCTCAGGACATGGACGGCCTCGAGAAGCGCCTCGTCTCCCGGTTCGAATGGGGCCTGGTCGTGGATCTGCGTCCCCCGGATTTCGAGACGAGGATGGCCATCCTCCGGAAGAAGGCGGACGACGAGGGTCTCGTGCTCGAAGACGCCGTCATCGAGTGCATCGCCCATGCGTGCACGTCCTCGGTGCGCGAACTCGAAGGCGCCGTTCTCAAGCTCCTGGCCGTGTCGTCGGTATGGAACCAGGAGATCTCTCCGGACTTCGCACGTCGCGTCCTGGCGCTGCACCGACGCGAGCAGCAGCCCCGCGAGCCGGTGGCCTCACCCGACCGGATCAAGGAGCGCATCGCCGGCAGTTGGCGCGTGAGCATCGAAGCGCTGGTTTCCAAGACCCGCACGCGCAACGTCACCGAGGCGCGCCACGTGGCCATGTACGCCATCCGCGAGATCCTCGGCATGCCCCTCGCCGAGATCGGCAACCTCTTCGGCGGGCGCGATCACTCCACTGTCCTCTATTCCATCCGGAAGGTGGAAGGGCGCATGGAGGAAGACGACGGCTTCCGAGCGCGCGTCGACGTCGTCATGCGCGAATTGAGAGACCGGGACAGCGCTTTCCACCCTTGATGTGGAAAGCTGTCGACAACCGGCCCGTTTCCCACGACTCTCCCCGTCGCCCGTTTCCGGCCGCCGACAGCTCCGCACCGTCTCCACATTCTTCCCCATCCGTCATTCCTCGGGGATCGTCCGTTCTGTCGGGGCTCGCCCGTCCGTGGACACCGACCCTTCCACACATCCACAGCCCCTACTACGACTATGTTTTTTGATGATGATGAGAGATAGTATCTCAGGCCTGTGGAGACTCGGTTCCACCGCCTGACCTCCCCCCATTCGAACTGACCCGGCATCCCGGACGCCAGGAGTACGCTTCCGATGAATTTCACGATCACCAGGCAGAACCTTCACAACGGACTCGCCGCCGTATCGGCCAGCATTCCGTCGAAGACGACGCTCCCGGTGCTCTCCAACATCCTCTTCGAAGCGGATGACGACGGGGTCTGGATGAGCGGGACCGACCTGGACGTGGCCGTGCGGGTGAAGGTCATGGCCGACGTGAAAGAGGCCGGCAGCCTCACCGCTCCGGGCAAGAAGCTTCAGGAGATCACCCGGGAGCTCCCGGATCAGCCGGTGGAGGTAACGACCCGGGGCGATCAGATTGAGCTCAAGTGCGGACGCAGCCACTTCAAGCTCAACGGCCTGCCCGCCGACGAATTCCCCACCCTCGCCGAAGTCGACTTCTCCGAAGGTGTCAGCGTCTCGGGCAAGGATCTGAACGGTCTCATCCACCACACGTCCTTCGCGGTCTCCACCGAGGAGAGCCGTCCGATTCTCAATGGAGTGCTGTGGGAGCTACGCGACGGCGAGATGAAGATGGTTGCGACCAACGGCCATCGCCTCGCGCGCATGGGCGTGAAGGTCGCGTCCACCGGGACGACGTCGGCGGACTTCATCGTGCCGCCCGCCGCCCTCACCCAGGTGCAGCGACTCTTCAAGGATGGAGACACCCTCGAGGTGGCACGGAGCGGGAATCATCTCGGTTTCCGCGCCGACCAGACGGAGATCTACACCCGGCTCATCGAGGGTACGTACCCGAACTACGACCAGGTCATCCCCCGGGACAACGACAAGGTCGCGATCATCGACAAGAAGGCGCTGGAGTCTGCTGTGCGCCGGATGGCGGTGGTGGCGTCCGACCAGACGCACCGGATCCGGCTCAAGTTCGAGTCGGGTCGGGTGCACCTCAACGTCCTGACGCCCGACCTGGGCGAGGGCCACGACGAGCTTGAGGTGACGTACGACGGCGAGGAGCTCGAGATCGGCTTCAACGCCAACTACCTCCTCGAGGTGCTCCGCCATATCCCGTCGGACGACGTGAAGGTGGCGTTCAAGGCTCCCGAGCGGGCCGCCACCATCGAGCCGGCAGGCGATGACGCGGCCGACTACCTCTGCCTGGTGATGCCGCTCCGGCTTCTGGACTGAGCTGGGGGTCGTCGGACGACATCCCGCACGACGCTATTGTCCAGGCGTAACATGTAATTACTTTGTAATTACTAGTCTACAGGCCACGCCGATGAAGACCAAGATCATCCGCATCGGAAACTCCCAAGGAGTCCGAATCCCCAAGCCGCTGCTTGACGAGGCCGGACTCGGCGACGAGGTCGAGCTCCGCGTCACGGATCGGGGCTTGTCGCTCGAGCGCCTCGTTCCGATTCGTGAAGGCTGGGCCGAAGCGGCCGCGGAGCTGAGCGAACGCGAGGAGGTCGGTGACGACACGTTCACCCCGACCGACTTCGACGCCGAGTGGGAGTGGTAGCAGAGCGTGATGTCCCCAGTCGAGGGGACGTCTACCTGATTGCGCTCGATCCGACACTCGGGCGCGAGATCAAGAAAACCCGCCCGTGTGTGGTCGTCTCACCAGACGACCTCAATGAGCACCTCACGACGTTCATCGTCGCGCCGCTTACTACCGGATCGTACCCGTATCCTTTTCGGGTGCCATGTCGTTTCCAGAAGAAGGACGGGCACATCGTGCTGGATCAGATCAGGACCATCGACCGGCGAAGGCTGGTTCGTCGGCTGGGACGGGTCTCTGGCTCTGCGCTCGAAAAGACGCTCGAGACCCTACAGCAGATGTTCGCGCCCTAGTATCACCCGCCCTTCGCAGCCCTCAGCAGATCATCTCCGGAAAAAAGGGAGATGAGCGACAGGCCCTGCTGGCGGTAGAAGTCCTCCGCCCCCGCCGACCGGTTCACCACGGTGAGCACGCCGACGATCTCGGCGCCCATGGTCCGCACGGCTTCCACGGCTTCCATGGTGCTTCGGCCCGTGGTCATGGTGTCCTCGACCATCAGAACGCGCCCGCGGTCCGTGAGCCCACCTTCCACGCGCTGCCCTGTCCCGTGATCCTTCGCCCGCTTGCGCACGGTGAAGGCGTCGATGTGGTGTCCTTCCAGGGCGCTCCGATGGGCGATGGCGTACGCCACCGGATCGGCGCCCAGCGTCAGCCCGCCGACATGCGTCGGGTCGAGCCCGCTTTCGCGGATGGCCGAGTACGCCACCTCGCCCAGAAGACGTTGCCCCTCGGCGGACATCGTCGTCCGCCGGGCATCGATGTAGTAGTCCGACTTCGCACCGCTGGCGAGGGTGAAGTCGCCGAGGCGCACGGAGCGCTCGACCAGGAGGTCGCGGAGCCGTTCCCTACTCGTCTTCTGGGCAGTATCGGTCATTCGGTGTCCGGTGGGTGGTCGGTGGTGGAGGTCACTCAGGCGCCGGATCCCGACAGCCCGGCCTGGACGTCGTCGGGGACCCGCATGGGCTTGCGGTCCGGACCGATCCACACGGCGGTCACGCGAGCGCGGGCCACCACGATGGAAGGGTCGTCGGTACGCACCATCTCCTGGGCAAGGACCATGCTCGTGCGGCGGAAGGAGTCGGCCCACGTCCGGATGAGGAACTCGTCCTCCCGCTTCCCCTCGGCCAGGTAGTCGACCTCGATCCGGACCACGAAGATGGCCCACTCCCGCTCGGCGAGAACGCCCCAGCTGAAGCCCGCCTCCGACAGCGCTTCGAAGCGGGCGTGCTCGAAGTAGTTCAGGTAGACGGCGTGATTGACGTGCCCGAACGAATCGAGCTCGGAGGTGCGGACGCCGATGATGGTTTCCGCAACCGGCGTGCCCGCAGGAGGAGCCTGAAAGGGTTCGCGTACCATGCCCGGAAAGATCGCCCTCCCGCCGTTGCCAGCAACCCGCGGGCCGGGTAGGCTGACCCGCCCATGGATCCCGGCGTCCCCACCCTCCGTACCCTCGTCCGCTACGGCATCGTCTTGGCGATGACCGCGGCCGCCGCCGTTCCCGCCGTCGGTCAGTCATCGGGTGGTGAGAGTGCCGTGCAGCGCGGGACGGACGTTGGATCCGAGCCGCCCTTGCTGGTGCTCGCTGCATCGAGCCTCACCGACGTCCTGCCCCTGGTGGGACAAGGGTTCGCGGCCGACGGCGGCACCGAGCCCACGTACTCCTTCGATGCCACCTCACGACTCGCCGTCCAGATCGAGGCAGGTGCGCCCGCCGACGTCATCGTCTCCGCCGACGTGGCGTGGATGGAATGGCTTGCCGAACGCGACCTCCTCATCGGGCCTCCGGTCACGGTCGCCGGCAACGAACTCGTGGTGGTGGTCCCGGCCGGGGCAGGATCCGCCATTCGGTCTCCCACCGACTTGGCCCGCGTCGGGATCCTCGCCCTGGGAGGAGAGAGCGTGCCCGCCGGCCGCTATGCACGACGCGCGCTCACGGCATCCGGCGTGTGGGACGAGGTTCGCGGGAACGTCGTGACGGCCGGATCAGCCCGTGGCGTTCTGGAGTGGGTGGCGCGCGGGGAGGTGGATGCAGGTGTCGTGTACCGGACCGACGCCCTCGGCGAGCCCGCCGTGACGACCGCCTTCTCGTTCCCACCGGGGGCATCCTCACCCGTGACGTACCAGGCGGCCGTTCTCGCAGCCTCCTCCCGCCCGGCCGCCGCGGCCCGATTCGTCGCGTTTCTTTCCGGCCCCACGGCCGAGCCGGTCTTCCGTGGCTCGGGCTTTCGGGCGGGGAGCGAGGCCGGCGTGCCTCCACCGAGCGGCGCTGCCGCCACGGGCGACGCCCGTCCCGGCGGGCAGGCTTCGCCCACTGAGGCTGAGCTCCCGTCGGTGTTCTCGGCGGTGCGGCTCTCCCTCCTCGTGGCCTTCCTGGCCACCCTCCTCGGCCTCGGTCCGGCGGTAGGCCTCGGGTGGCTCCTGGCTCGTCATGATTTCCCCGGCAAGACGCTGGTCTCCACCCTGGTGCTGGCGCCTCTCGTCATGCCGCCCGTCGTCACCGGCTTCCTCCTTCTGGCCCTCCTCGGACGTCAGGGTCCCCTGGGCGGGGTGCTCCAGGCGATGGGCATCTCCGTTCCCTTCACGCTGGTGGGGGCCACGCTGGCGGCTGTGGTCGTTGGGTTTCCGCTCTACGTCCTGGCGGCTCGCGGTGCCTTCGAGGCCGTCGACCCGCTCTTCGAGGAGCTGTCGTGGACTCTGGGCGAGCCTCCGCGTCGCACCTTCCTCCGCGTGTCGCTGCCGTTGGCGTTCCCCGGCATCGCCGCGGGAGCCGTGCTGGCCTTCGCCCGGGCGCTGGGTGAGTTCGGAGCCACCGTGGTTCTCGCCGGCAACGTGGAAGGGAGCACTCGCACCATCGCCCTGGCGGTGTACACGCTCCTCGAGGCTCCAACGGGACGGGAGGCGACGTGGGTCCTGGTGGGCGCCAGCGTGGTCCTCTCCCTGCTGGCCCTCATCGGCTTCGAGTCCTTGAATCGCCGTCAGCGCCGGCGCGAGAGGGAAGATCATGGGCGCTGACGCGCGGAGGCCCGAGGCCGTGGCCATCGACGGCTTCGGTGGATGGACGCTGGACGTCGACGTGGACTTCGGCGAGCGGGGCCTACGTCTCCGCCTCGAGACGGAGAGCACGGCCGTGGCCATCGTGGGCCCCTCGGGTGCGGGTAAGAGCACCCTCCTGCGTGTACTGGCCGGGGTGGAGCGGAGGGCCGAGGGGACCGTCGTCTTCGGCGAGTCCACGTGGCTGGACTCGGAAGCCGGCGTGGCGGTGCCGCCGTGGGAGCGGGCCGTGGGATGGGTGCCTCAGGAGGCTTCCCTCTTCCCGCATCTCAGCGTCGCCGAGAACCTCGCGTACGGTGGAGCCACCCCGGAGCAGGTCCGGTCCAAGGCGGACCTCCTGGAGGTCGCGCATCTGTTGGATCGACGGCCCCGACGACTCTCCGGCGGAGAACGTCAGCGGGTGGCGGTGGGACGTGCTCTCCTGACCTCTCCGGCTCTTCTCCTTCTCGACGAGCCCTTCTCCGCCCTGGACCGACCGCTTCGCGACAAGCTGGCCGGGAAGGTGCGCGAATGGGCTTCTGCCGCGCGGGTGCCGTTGGTGCTGGTGAGCCACGACGAGTCGGACAGCCGGGTCCTAGCCGACGAGCACTGGCACCTGGCCGACGGCGTTCTCGAACGGACCCCCTGATCCACCCGGACCCGTGGCGCGGCCGCCTTTCGGGCGCTCGCCGAGTCAGTCCACGAAGCCCGCCTCGCGCATGACCTGACCCAGGCGGATGCGAGCCCCGGAGCCGCCGATATCGAGCTTGGTGTAGATGTTGGACAGGTGGGTGCTCACCGTGCGGGTGGCGCATCGCAACTGGCTCCCGATGGCTTTGTTGCTGAGACCCTGGGCGGCCAGGGTGGCCACCTTCAGCTCGGTGGCCGTGAGGCCCAGTTCGTTGTCGGTGGTGGGCATGGGAGGCGGACGCAGGCCGTTCTCGCGATACATGGCCCGCGTCTTCTCCAGCTCGAGGCCGGCCCGGACCCTCACGCACACCGCGTGGACCCGATCCAACTCCCTGATCGCCTCGCCCTTCCGACCGATGTCGCTGAGCCGTCCGGCGAGTTGGCGCCGCAGTCGGGTCGCCGGCCAGATCATGGGTATGGCTTCCAACTCGTCGGCGGCTTCGCGCATGAGGTCCACGGCCCCCTCGGGATCTCCCCGCTTCCAGATGACCAGGGAGTCGCACGCATCGGCCCACGCCCGACCCAGCCGGTGGTCGATCTTCTCCGCGTACGCGCGAAGGCGCTGGCCCACCTCCTCCGCCCGATCGATGTGACCGGACCAGAGGCACGCTTCTGCGAGGACTGGAAGAAGCTGGTGTAGGGCCCACAGGATGTACCCCGTACCCTCGGCGATCTCGAGGCCCGTCTCCGCGGAAGCGATGGCGTCGTCGTAGTCGCCCAGAGCCACCTGATACGTGGCCAGCCCGATGTACGTCGGCACCACCTGATGAACGTCCCGCGACTGGTCCTGACCGATGCCGGCCATCGCCGCGGCTTCCTCGATGAGCGCCTCGGCCCGCTCCAGATCCTTGCGGGCCAGGTGGAACTGTGACGTCCACACCAGGAGCCGGGGCAGGAGCGTGCGCTGGTTCAGAGAGCGGGCCACCGCAATGGCCTGTTCGCCCCTGGCCAGACCCGCATCCCAGTCGCCCCGGCCGTAGGCGAGCTCCACCGACATGTCGGCCGTCCACAGACGCAGCACGGGTGACCGCGCCCGGTCGGCGATCTCGGTCACCGCCTCGATGGCGTCGGCCATCCCTTCGGTGTCGCCCCGCATGCCCGTGAGCACGGCGAGCCCCCAGCGCGCCCAGAACTCGATGGAGAGGTTGCCCACCTCCTGGGCCAGCTCCATGGCCTTGGTGCCGTGCTTCTCGGCCGCCTCCGGCGGGCCCACCCACACGTGGAGGAGGGCCAGGGCTCGGTGCACACGCGCCAACAGCGCCGGGTCGCCGATCTCGTCGGCCACGGGAAGCGCAGCGTGGAGGGTCTCCAGCGCGTCGTCGGCCCTGCCCAGCTCGTGGAGCCCGTGGGCTTTGGCCACCAGGAGGCGGACGGTGGCGGTGGTGTCGCCCGCGGCCTCGGCGACCTCCAAGCCCTCCTGGAAGGCCTCGGCGGCGTCGTCGTGCCGACCCCGCCAGACGTGGGTCATGCCCAGCGCCCGGAAGAGGTTAGCCCGTTCCGGATCGTCGCCGGCCACGGCCTCGAGGGCCCGGGACCAGAGCTCCACGGCCTCGTCGAACCGTCCCAGGTGGGTGTACGCCCGGGCCAGGAGCGGGACCACGCGGGCGAGGCGATCGGAGCCTTCGTCGCTCCCGGGGTCGATGCGCTCCAGGGCTCCCTGGAAGTAGCGAACGGCCTCCTGGTCGGCGCGCTGGTCGAAGGCCTTCTCTCCCGCGGCGATGAGGTACCGGGTCGCTTTCTCCCGAAGCCGCGAGCCATCGGAGCGCGCGAAGTGGAAGGCCAGTTCGTCGGCGTGCTCCACCGACTGCGATCCGTAGTGGGCTTCCAGGGCCTCGGCCACCGCGCCGTGCAACACCCGGACCCGCTGCAAGCCGAACTCCTCGTAGAGGGTCTGCCGCACCAGGGGGTACCGGAAGTCGTAGACCACCGCGCCGGCCTCGGCGTGCTCGTCGAGGACGCCGTGGGCGCTGAGCTCCTCGAGCCCGTTCAGCACGTCCTCGGCGGGCAGGCGGGTGATGGACTCGAGGACGTCATACGTCACGCGGTTTCCCACCACCGAGGCGATTTCTACCACGCGCCGCGCGGCGTCGCCCAGCCGCGCCACCCGGGCCATGATGGCGTCGCGGATGGAGCCTGGAAGATCGAAGTCGGTGGCGTCCCACCCGATCCACGCCCCGCTCTCCATGGTGAGTCGGCCGCCTCCGATCAGGGCCTTGAGCACCTCTTCCACGAAGAATGTGTTGCCCCGGGTCCAACCGTAGAGCACGCCGCTGAAGTCGCGCACGACGTCGGAGTCGACGCTGAACGTGCGGGAGACCAGCTCCAGGACCTGGCCTCGCGAGAGTGCCTCGAGCCGGAGCACCTCTCCCGCCCCGATGGACGACAACGAGCGTTCCGCCTCCACCAGGTGCCGGTTCTGATCACGGGCCTGGTCGTTGTACGTGCAGACGATGAGGATGGGCTCACCGGAAATCTGTCGAGCCAGGAAATGCATGAGCTCGATGGACGAATCGTCGGCCCACTGGACGTCGTCGAGTACGAGCAGCACGGGTTGTCGTGCCGCGTAGCGCTTGAGGAACTCGGCGAAGTTCCACATGAGGCGGGTGCGAAACTCTTCGGGCTCCTCCGACGAGGCCGCGTCGGCGTCCACGTCGCCCCGGCTCAGCGCGGGGAAGAGGTAGCGGAGCTCGGCTTCGCCTCCCCGGCTCAGCACGGTGAGGGTGCTGGGGTCCATCCCCGAGAGGATGGGAAGCCACGCGTCGGCGAAGATGGCGTACGGAGTGCCCGCTTCCACGGGATACGCCCGGCCCAGGGCCACGTCCCAGCTCCGCCCGCGCGCCCGGATGGCCAACTCCTGGGCGAGCCGTGTCTTGCCCACGCCGGATTCGCCCCGGACGAAGACGATGCGCGACTCGCCGCCACCGTTCTCCATGAGGGACTCGAGGCGGGCCAGCTCGTCGGTCCGACCGATGAGGGGAAGCCGATCGGGCAGCGAGCTCCGGCTGGATGCGGCGAGCGACGTATTCATGGGGTGCGTATCCTTCCGTGGCCCGAAGACGCAGCCTCGGGACACCGGTCAACGTAGGGGTCGAGTCCGTCGCTGCGCGAGCCATCTACGTAGGCGGCGGACCTGCTACCGGTTTCTGACGCTCGAATCTGCGTCATCGATGACGTACGACCTCTACGTAGGTCGACGTAGACAGGTTGCTCGGGGCAATCGAGCGTCGTACAGAATTCCCTGTCGATTCTTCGGTGGAGACGTGGCTCCCGGACCTCCAGATTCCACACCATGAACGAAAAAGTCCTACCTCCGGAGCCCGTCATGATCGAGGCCTTTCTCCAGCGGGACCCCAGCTACGACGGCGTCTTCTACACCGGCGTCCGCACCACGGGAATCTTCTGCAGGCCGACGTGCTCGGCGCGAAAACCCCTCCGCAAGAACATCTCCTTCTTCGCCGAGGCCGAGGAGGCCCTCAGCGCCGGCTACCGGCCGTGCCGACGATGCCGGCCGCTGGAGCAGGGAGGGGAGGCTCCTTCGTGGGTCCGCCCTCTCCTCGAGGCCGTCGAAGACGACCCCACCCGCCGATGGACCGACCAGGACGTCCGCGAGCGCGGCCTGAGTCCGTCGCGGGTGCGGCGCTGGTTCAAGGACACCCATGGAATGACCTTCCACGCCTACAGTCGCGCGCGTCGGCTCGGTGCCGCGCTGGGTCGTGTGCAGGACGGAGAGGGCGTGAGTCGCGCCGCCTTCGAGGTGGGGTACGATTCGCTTTCGGGCTTCCAGGAGGCATTCCGGCGGTACTTCGGCGACGCTCCCACGTCGGTAGGTGCGGCCACCGTCGCCCACGTGTCCCGGATCGCCACGCCCCTGGGTCCCATGCTGGCGGCCACCAGCGACGACGCCGTCCATCTGGTGGAGTTCATCGATCGGCGGGGCCTGCAGGCCCAGGTGAAGCGGGTGGGCCTCCGCTCCGGACTCGTCTTCGCCCCGGGGTCGACGCCCGTGTCCGACGCCCTGGAGCGTCAGTTGGCGGAGTACTTCGCAGGAACCCGCAGGACCTTCGATCTGCCCCTGCGCCCAGCCGGGAGTGACTTCCAGGAGGCGGTGTGGGACGCGCTCCGCGCCATCCCCTACGGCGAGACCCGTTCGTACGCCGACATTGCCGAGTCGGTGGGACGTCCGGGGGCGGTAAGGGCGGTGGGAACCGCCAACGGAGCCAACGCGCTGGCAGTCATCATTCCGTGCCACCGCGTGGTCCGGGCTGACGGCAGCCTGAGCGGCTACGGCGGCGGAGTGTGGAGAAAGCGCAGGCTCCTCGAGCTGGAGCAGGCTCGACGGTAGCGCGGTGGGACTCGGCTACGAGACCGCCACCACCTGCCCGAATCGACGGTCGCGGGAGCGGAAGTCGGCCAACGCGGCTTCCAGATGCTCGGCGCCGTATTCCGGCCACATGACCGATGTGAAGTGGAGCTCGGCGTAGGCGCACTCCCACAGCAGGAAGTCGCTCAGGCGCCGTTCACCCCCGGTGCGGATGAGGAGGTCCACGTCCCGGGCGGGCTCGTCGGTGTTCATGGCTCGACCCAACAGGGCGGCCATGTCGTGGCGCTCCAGCTCCGACACGGTGGTGGCTTCCCGTACGGCCTCCAGGAGCATGTCTCGGCTCGAGTAGTCCACGGCCAAGCGGAGAAGGAGGCGGTCGCAGTCGGCGGTGGCGGCCTCCGCGGCTTCGATCTGACGAACCAGATCGGGGGCGAGGCGGTCCCGACGTCCCACGACGCGCAGCCGCACGCCACTGTCACGCAGCTCGTCGGTCTCCGAGGCGAGGTAGCGTCGGAAGAGCTGCATGAGCACCGACACCTCGCGCTCGGGACGACGCCAGTTGTCCGAGGAGAAGGCGTACAGCGTGAGGGTCCCGATGCCGAGATCCGGCGCGGCCCTCACCACCCGTCGCACCGACTCGGCGCCCTTCCTGTGACCCCACTCCCGGGGGCGACCCTTGGCCTGAGCCCACCGACCATTGCCGTCCATGATGATGGCGATGTGCAGGCCGCTCATTCATCGCCCTCCTGGCGCGTGGCCTGGATGATGGCCTCCATGTGGTTCAGGTACGCCATGAGCTCCTTCCGCCCGGTGGCGGTGAGCCCGTACTCGGTCTTCGACGTCCGGCCCTCCTGCGACTTCTTGCTCTTCACGTAGCCGGCCTCCTCCAAGCGCTTGGCGTGGGCCGAGAGGTTGCCGTCGGTGATGCCCAGGAGGTCGCGGAGGTCGGTGAACGTCAGCCACCCGTTCACCGCCAGCGAGCTCACAATGCCGAGGCGCACCCGCTCGTGAATGAGACGGTCGAGCTCGAGGGCTTCCGTCTCGGGGTGGCGTCCGTCGACGCTTTCGATGCCTCGGGGCCCGGATTCGAGCTCCCGCTTGGACAGGGCTCCGGACTCAGCCGCCATGCTTCCTCCAGATGATGATGCCGAACGCGATGTGAAACCCGCCGAACCCGGCGGCCATGAAGAGATCTCCCCACGCCGGGGGCGACAGCAGTGCGATGGTGCCGGCCGCCATGAAGGCCGCGCCCATGAGAGGCACCGGTCGTACCGAATGAGAGCCCCCGGTGACCACGGCGGCGCCGTACAGCAGAAGCCAGATGCCCGGAAGGAGATCCATGGCTCCCACCCGCACCAGCACCAGCGTCAGCACCGCACCGGCCAGGAGCGAGGGAGTCACGCTCCACAGGAACTTCCGACCCGGCCCGGTGAGCAGCGACGCTCCGTCGGCTCGGGACTTCTGCGCCATGGACCCCACGGCCACAGCGAGGGAGATGGCCGCCGCGGCCACCCACGTCGCCAGCCACTCGGCGTCGCTGCTGGCCATGCTCGCCACGACCGCGGCCGTGAGAGCGACGCTTCCCATGACCACCCCGCCCAGACCGGACACGTGGGTGAACGAACCCGAGCGCTCCATCGCCTCGCGGATGTAGCGCAGGTTGTCCATGGCACGGTCGTGCATGGCGATGGGCCGGCGGGACGCCGAGTCGAGCTTGCGAGCGGGTTGGGTCATGTAGGGGGTCCGAAGTCGGGCGTGTTCTGCAGTCGGCGCCGGGGCGCCGCGCACCTGCTGACTTTGTCACGCAAAGTATGTGCCGCAACCCGGTGCTGCAAAGCTTTTTTCTCGGGGGCTCGGCGAGCGGGCGCACCACCTCGGCGAGCGGGCGCACCACCTGAGCGGGCGGGCGCACCACCTGAGCGGGCGGGCGCACCACCTCGGCGAGCGGGCGCACCACCTGAGCGGGCGGGCGCAGCACCTCAGCGGGCGGGCGCCACCACCTTCAGCGCCCCGGGCAGAGACCGGACCTCCACCACCGGCTCGGCCGATTGCCGCACGTCGCCGTCCATCTCGAAGCGGGGCGGGGCGGCGAAGGTCAGCCGCAAGGCGCCCTCGTCGATGATCTCCACCTCGTCGGCGCCCACGTGGCGACCACGCTCGGCGAGGTTGAAGAGCTTGAGCCGTTGGAACGGCGCGGCGTCACCGATGAGGCAGGCGTGGAGGCGTCCGTCGTCCACCGTCGCCTCCGGCGCGATGGGAAAGCCGCCGCCGAAGTAGGCTCCGTTGGACACGGTGAGCATGAGCAGATGCTGGTCGCGGACGCCCCCGCCCACGACGGAGCCCCACTCCACGCGTGCCCCGATGCCGGGGAAGCGGAAGAGCTGTTGAAGCGCCGTCAGCTTGTACAGGAGCTCGCCGCGCAGGAAGCGGGCGCCGGCGGCGGCATCGATGACGGCGATGTCGAAGCCGAAGCCGATGAGGTTCAAGAAGTGCCGCGCCTCGTTGCGCTCCGGGTCGTGCTCCGAGGCGCTGAGGGTGTCGACGCGGCCCACGTCCACGGGCCGTGTGTGACCCTCGGCCAGGACCCGCACCGCCACCTCGGGATTGCGGGGGTCGTAGCCGAAGTTGCGACCGAAGTCGTTCCCGGTGCCGCTGGGCAGGATGCCCAGGGCGACGTCGTCGCGTCCGCTGGCCACGAGCCGGTCGGCGACGTTGCTCCACGTTCCGTCGCCTCCCACGGCCACCACCACGTCGTAGCCGTCGTCGCACGCGCGGGCCGCGAGGTCACGCTCCTCGCCCGGCCGTGTGGTGGCTCCGTACGTGACGTCGTCCAGCGACTCGTCGAGGAGGCGGCGATAGCGCTCCATGCGCTTGCCGCCGCGCCCCCGCCCGGAGGCGGGGTTGAAGATGATGTAGTGGCGCCGGCCGCTCAGAAGGAGACCATGGGGTCGAAGACCTGCCGGCCCCGGGCGTACCACTCCTCGCGGAAGGGGTAGCTGTTCACCTCGTGCAGCGTGAGGCCCTCGGTCATGGGATGCTCGTAGAGCTCGAGGGATCCCGTCTCCTCCTCGTGCTCGTTGTGCTCGGCTTCCATGACGATGTCGACCTTGTACTTGTTGTCCGGGTCGACGGTGAAGCAGGTGTACAGGTTGGCCGCCTGGCCGCGGTTCTCGTGGGCGGTGACCACCATCTCGAGGATCTTGGACCCCTCGTCGCTCACCGTCACGGCCATCTCGTCTCCGCTCTCGTCGAAGTCGATGGCCACATCCTTCATATAGTGGGGCAGACGCCAGCGCTCGATGGCGTGGGCGCGCGACTCCGCCGTGGACGTGCCCACCATGAAGGGGAAGAACGCCGCCTTGGGCAGCGGCTTGCCCGGCTCCACCATGGGCGGCACCACCGCGGCCAGCACGATCTCGTCGTACTCGCCCACCATGCTCTCGTTGAAGTGGAAGGCGGTGATGGCGAGGATGCTCCGCTCGTGCATGACCTCCAGGGGCTCGAGGTGCTTCGGCAGGAGTGCGCGGGCGTCCCGGGTGGGCATCTCGAAGTATCCGCCGATGCAGAAGTCGTAGCCGTAGAGCGTGTGGCCGTCAGTCGTCATATGGTTTGGTTGGCTTGATGATGGCGAGCGGGTCCGGTTAGCGTTCCGGCCTCGCCCTGCGTTGTCGTTCCCCGACCTGTCGCCCCTCTGGAGGCCGCCCGAACCGTGAAGCTCCGAGGATACCTCGCGCTCGTGTTCATCTGCCTGGCGTTCCTCCCCTGCGACCTGTACCAGCGGACGATCCTCGCCCTCCGGATCCGACTCCAGCCCCACCGTCGCATCGAGATCCTCGGGTCATGGATCCAGGCGATGGCGGTTCTCGTCATGGGAAGCATGAGCCGCATCGGCGGCGCCTCCCTGCCTCAGCCGAAGCGTGTTGTGCCCACCGCGCCAGGCACGCTCATCGTGATGAACCACCAGTCCCTCCTCGACATCCCCCTCGTGGTGCAAACGGTGGAGGGAGGGTATCCGAGAATCGTGACGAGAGCCCGGTATCACCGCTTCATTCCGCTAATCTCGCACATGGTCCGGCTCTATCAATACCCGGTGGTGAACCCCTCGGCAAACCGCCGCGAGATGGTCGCCGCCCTCAAGGAACTCAAGCGGGAAGCCAAGGAATCGGACGTACCCATCGCCATCTTTCCCGAGGGTACGCGCACCCGCGACGGAGAGATCGGACCCTTCAAGACCCGGGGCCTCGAGCAGATTCTCCGGACCCGCGACTGGCAGGTCCACGTGTTCGTGGCCGACGGCTTCTGGCAGACGGCCCGCTTCAAGGATTTTCTCCGTGGGATGGGCCGCCTGGAGGGGAGCATCGCATACCTCGGCCGGGTGGACTGGACGAACACCGACGCCGAGTGCGGACCGTTCATCGAGGAGCTCCGGGAGCGGATGGTCGAGGGGCTTCGCGAGCTGCGGCAGGAGGCCGTCGCCACGTGAGCGAGGGCCCGCTGGTGGGCCGGAGCCCTTGGCCCGACGCCCTGGAGCTGGCCGAGCAGCTCGTGGCCGATTCGGCGGGCAGCGTCCGGGCTGTTCTCCTCTACGGGTCCCGACTGCAGAAGACCAACCCTGACAAGCACAGCGCCCTGGACTTCATGGTGCTCGTCGACGACTACCGGGCCTTCTACGATGGGTTGTCCGCGGCCGACGAGCTCCACCGACCACGCAGCGTTATGACGGCGCTGGCCAACGTGCTCCCGCCCAACGTCATCGCGTACGCGCCCCGCGGTGGGAGCGGAGGCATCGCCAAGTGCCTCATCGTGGACGAGCGCCACCTGGCCCGGGCCCTCAGCGACGATCCGCCCGACCACTTCCTCCTCGGCCGCCTGGTGCAGGAGGTGGGCTACGTGTGGAGCGCGTCGGAGGCGGACGAGACGTGGCTTCGCGAGCGCATCGACGAGGCCCACCGCGGCGTTCTCTCGTGGATGGCGCCGTACCTGGAGGGGCCCGTGGACGCCGCCGACCTCGGGCGTCGCCTCCTGGAGGTCTGCTACCAGGGCGAGATCCGCCCCGAGTCGCGCTCCCGCGCCGACCGGGTCTTCCAGGCGCAGGAGGAGCACTTCCGCGACGTCCTCCAGCCGACCCTCGAGGCAGCCGTGGGGGACGGACTCATGGAGAAGACCGAGGACGGTTACCGGCTGACGGCTCCCGTGCCCGCCGCCCAGGCCCGGCGCTGGCGCTGGCACTTCCGGCGATCGAAGACCCGCACCACCCTGCGGTGGTTCAAGCACATCATGACGTTCGCCAACTGGTTGCCGTACGTGCAGCGTAAGGTCGAGCGCCATACCGGCCGCTCCATCCAGCTCACGACGTTGGAGCGGAAGCTGCCCCTCATCTTCCTCTGGCCCCGCGCCATCCACGTGCTTCTGACCCGTCCCCGAAGGGAGGTCGACCAGTGAGAACCGACATGGCCGTCCTCCTCGGCATCGTCGCCCTCGCTCTTCTCACCATGCCGGTCTACGCGGTGGGGGCCCGGCGTCGGCCCGATCCCCACGAGATCGCCGACCGGGGCGACTTCGTCCTCGGCGGCTTCGTGCGGAGCTGGTTCTATTGGTTCGTCGGCCCTGTCGAGCGCACGGCCCTCGCCCTCGGGCTCTCTCCGACGGCCTTCAACGTCCTCGGCGTCCTGTGCGGCGTGGCCGCCGGATTCGCCTTCGCCACAGGGAGCGTGAACCTGGGAGGGTGGCTGGTCCTGGCGGGTGGGGCCGCCGACGTCCTCGACGGTCGCATCGCCCGCGCCCGCGGCATGGCCAACGAGACCGGCGCCTTCCTCGACTCCACCCTCGACCGGTTCGCCGAGGTCGGGGCGTTCGTGGGGCTGGCGGTCCTCTTCCGTGCGTCGGCCGTCGAACTCGCCGTGGTGGTCACCGCCCTTGGCGGGTCGCTCCTGGTGAGTTACGCCCGGGCCCGGGGGGAGAGCCTCGGTGTGGTGGCCAAAGTCGGCGTCATGCAGCGGGCCGAGCGCCTCATGCTCGTGGGGTTCGGAGGCATCCTCGACCCCGCGGTGACGGCGTGGAGGGGCTGGGAACCGGGCGCGCTCCTCTTCGCCCTTCTGGCGCTGGTGGCCGTAGGCACCGTGGGCACCGCGCTCTACCGGACCGTCTGGATCACCCAGCGGCTGAACCGCCCCAGCGAGTGAGGGGGCGAGTGCGGAGTGGACCGCTGCAGAGGCGCCGGATGAACATTGGAGCCCCCGCTCTCGTAGAGGATGTCATACCGATATAGTCCCGCCTCAAGAGGTCGTCCTTTCATGCGATCCCACACCCCCGCCGTCGGTGCCCGGCGTACACTCCGCACCCTGCCTTTCGCCCTTCTCGCCGTCGCGCTCATGGCGGCGCCCGCCGCCGCCCAGGACAGCGTCGCCGGCAGCTGGATCTTCAGCGTCGAGTCGCCCGACGGCGCAGGGACCATGGAGGTCCCCTTCGTCTTCGAGCAAGACGGGACCGCCGTCACCGGCACCGTCGACCTGTCGGTCATTCCGCAGGTGCAGGGGGCGCGCATCACCGATGGCGAGCTCGTCGACGGGGTGCTCTTCTTCCTCCTGCACGTCAGCGCCGAGGGCGCGATGATGACCGCCGAGGTGGAGGCCGACGTGGACGGAGACGAGATGGAGGGCGAAGTCTACATCCCCGACATGGGTCAGGTGTCGCTCTTCACCGCCAAGCGAGGCGGTTGAGGCGCAAACCTGGACAGCCCAACCGGAAGGCCGGCCCGAGCGTCGGTCGAGGACGCACGAAGGCCCCGCCGATATCGGTTCGGCGGGGCCTTCTCGTTTGCTGCGAACTCCGGCGACAGGACTCGAACCTGTGACCCGCTGGTTAACAGCCAGCTGCTCTACCAACTGAGCTACGCCGGATCGGCCGCGAGGGCGCCTCGCGGTGGACGATAAATAAGGTCCGGCGGCCAGGGGGTGTCAACCAGCGGCGGCCACCGCCGCCCGGCGTGCCCGCTCCGCTTTCGACAGGATGCTCCAGATCGCGGGACCCACGTCGTGGGCGGTGTCCCAGAGGGCGCGATGGCGACGTGCGGCGAGTCGAGCGGCCTCGTCGAAGTGGACGCTGGCCAGCGCCGGTCCGCGGTGCGGGTACGGGCGCTCGAACCAGTGGCGTCCGCACAGCGTGGCCGTGGGACCGTCGGAGTCGCAGAAGACGCTGAAGTCCGGGGACCAGCCGCCGAGGGGGGCTGAGCGTACCTCCAGCCGCCCCGACTCCAGCAGTCTCCGGTAGAGGCCGACGCGCTCGGCTCGGGCGGGGTCCGACTGGATCAGCCGGGCCTCGGCGTCCAGCGTGAGGGCGTTCAGCTCCACCACCAGCACCCGAAGACTCTCCACGTTGGCCAGGTCGTCCCACTCGAGGTCCAGGGTGCTGAGGCGCACGCGGGTGACCGCCACCGAGACGTCCACCGATCGTCGGAGGAGTCCCACGAAGACGGGGTGCATGTGGGGGAGGGAGGCGTGAGAGGGAGGGGGGGCCGCGCGGGTGTTGTGGGGCGGTGGGAGGGCGGGCA
>CALJKZ010000747.1 GCA_937983085.1 uncultured Gemmatimonadales bacterium | reverse complement strand
AGTTCGCCTAGCGCCGGTGGCCGGACTACGAGTACGAGCCCCTCCTCGGTGATCGGGATCCGCCGCTGGACTATCGAGGCAGCGTGGTGGGGTCGCGCTGATCGCACGTCAGTGAGGATCCTCCACGTCGGGGCCACCGGCCTCATTGGTGAAGCCGTCGCCTCCGCGCTGGAGGCGGCGGGCCACGACGTGGTCCGCGTCGGGAGGTCGTCTGGCGATCACACTGTGGACCTGGGCTCCAAGGCGTCCATCGAAGCCCTCTACGGCCAGGCCGGGAAGGTGGACGCGGTGGTGTGCACCGCGGGCGTCGCGGCGTTCGGTCCCGTGGACGAGCTTGACGACGCCGCGTATGCCCGGAGCATCGCCAACAAGCTCATGGGTCAGGTGAACCTGGTGCGCGTAGGAGTCGGGAAGGTGGCTGGGGGCGGGTCCTTCACCCTCACCACCGGCACCCTCACCACCTCCCCGAACCCCGGTACCGCCGCCGTGGCCATGGTGGGAGGGGCTTTGGAGGCCTTCGTACGGGCAGCGGCCCTCGACCTCGAGGGCCTGTACCGGGTGAACGTCGTGAGCCCGGGATGGGTGGCCGAGTCGCGTGAGCAAGCTGGGCTCGACCCCGAGCCCGGCATCTGGGCCGCCGACCTCGCGGAGTACTACGTGCGGTTCGTCGACGGCGACCAAAACGGCATCGTCGCCGAGGCCGAGTCAGCTCTGGACTGAGCGCCAGCTACCGCTTACGGATCAGGGGTGTTCGGCGTATGGTGGCGGATCCGATCCCCTGTCCCCTCATCCAGGACCATCTGCCATGACCGTGCACTACCTCGAACTCGTCTGCCCGGACGTCGACAAGCAATGCGGACTCCTGGCAGCGGCGCAGGGGCTCACGTTCGGAGCCCCGCAGCCCGAACTCGGAAACGCGCGCGTCGCTGAAGGCGCGGACGGAACGCGCATCGGGGTCCGCGCGCCCCTGGCTGAGCACGAGACGCCCATCGTCCGCTCCTACCTCTCGGTGGACGACATCGGGGCCGCGGTGCGCGACGCCGAGGCCGCCGGCGCGGTCATCGCGTACCCGCCGACCCAGCAGGGCGACGCCGGCACCTTCGCCATCTACATCCTCGACGGTCTGCAGGTGGGTGTGTGGCAGGACGCGTAGGCCCCTGACTCGGGAACGCCTGGCGTGATTTCCGTGCTGCAGGTCCTCGCGGGCCTGGCCATCCTCTTCGCCGGCGGTGAGCTCCTCGTCCGGGGGGCTTCGTCGCTGGCGCTGCGCATGGGTGTCTCGCGCCTCGCCATCGGACTCACGGTGGTCGCGTTCGGGACGAGTGCGCCGGAGCTCATCGTGTCCCTCGATGCCGCGAGCCGAGGCGTCGGGGACATCTCCATCGGGAACGTGGTCGGCTCCAACATCGCCAACGTCTCCCTCATCCTCGGGCTTTCGGCGCTCTTCCACCCCCTGACGGTCCAGGCCAAGGTGGTGCGCCTCGATGCCCCCATCATGGTTTTCACGTCGCTGTGCCTCGTGGCCGTGATGGCCGATGGAGAAGCGTCCCGGGGCGATGGGATCCTGCTCTTGGCCGGCCTCGTGGCGTTCGTGGTCTTCACCTACTGGGAGGGCAGCCGAGAGTCGGAAGCCATCCAGGAGGAGTTCACCACCGCGGCGCCCACCGCGCGCCCGGGTCTGGGGCTCAGCGCGCTCAGCGCGCTGGGGGGCCTCGCCCTCCTGATGTTCGGCGGGCAACTCCTGGTGGGAGCCGCCGTCTCCATGGCGACGGCGTGGGGCGTGCCGCCCGCCACCATCGGGCTCACCATCGTGGCGGTAGGGACCAGCCTTCCCGAAGCCGTGACGTCCGTCGTCGCCTCCTTCCGAGGCCAGGGCGACATCGCCATCGGAAACGTGGTGGGAAGCAACATCTTCAACGTCCTCGGAATTCTCGGCGTGACCAGCGTCGTGGGTCCGCTGAGCCTGGGGGCCATCACCGCCATCGATCTGGGCGTCATGGTGGGGGTCGCCGTCGCCCTGGCCGTCCTCCTCCTTTGGCGGCGAAGCCTCGGGCGCCTGGAGGGTGGAGCGTTGCTGGCGGTGTTCGTGGTCTACACGGTGTGGTTGCTGGGGGCGTGAGGGGGGGAGCCAGCCCCTACTCCACCCACTCCTCCCTCAGAATCGAATACCACGCCTCGTCGAACACCTCGCCGCGTTCCACTCGACCCTGGCGATGCACCCCTTCCTTCGTCATCCCGACCTTCTCCATGACGCGCTGCGATGCGCCGTTCCTCGCGTCGGCGCGGGCGTGGACGCGGATCAGGTCGGCGCGGGTCCGGAACGCCGCGTCGATGACCGCCTCGGCGGCCTCGGAGCAGTAGCCCTTGCCCCACTCGTCGCGGGCGATGGAGTAGCCCAGCTCCGCCCGGCGGTTCTCGAAGTCGAAGCGCAGGCCGATCCCGCCCACGACGCGGCCCTCCACCACCACCGCCCACGCCACATGCCGGACGCGGTCCAGGAGGATCTGCCGGGCGATGAACTGCTCGGCGTGGATCCGTTCGTACGGACGTGGGAGCATGCGTAGATAGCGCGACCACTCCTCGTCGCGGGCGTAGGCGAACACGTCGTCGACGTCGCCCAGCTCGAACGGCCGCAGCAGGAGGCGCCGGGTCTCGATGATGTCGGGGAGGGACGGCGGGGCGGACATGGCTGGTCTATCGACCCGTCGGTGACGCGCCTCCCGGCCGATCCCCCTCGAAGACACAGCTGCCGAAGGCCCCCTTGAGCTCACCGCTCACATGGTCCCGATACCACCGGCCCGTGAGCTCGGCCGCCCGACGCGGCCGACTCGCAGGATCCACGGCTCCGAGGCGGAAGTGACCGTCCCGGGTCGCCCGTCCGTCGACGACCGTCTGCACGGACCGGCCCGCCGCGGTGACCAGCGACACGGTACCGGACACGTCGCTGCGGCTCTGCACCACGTCGAGGACGAGGGGCAGATGGCCGTCCTCCACCTGACACGACAACGCCCATCGGCCGGACATATCGGCCGCAAGAACGGGTCGCGAGAAGACGGCGACGACGAGGACGCCTGCCACGGCGATGCCGGCGCGCTTTGCGCCTCGACCGCCGAGGCGTCTCACCAGCCAGCTAACCACGGGTCAGTTGCAGTTCCGGTAGTTGCACACCGGCG
>CALJKZ010000746.1 GCA_937983085.1 uncultured Gemmatimonadales bacterium | reverse complement strand
AGCTATGCCCACCCCAGTCAGCGCCTCCCCCCGAGCGAAGTCGACCACGATGCCGATGCCATGGCCTCGACGCAGTCGTCGTACCACACCGCGATCGGCGGTTCCGGGGGTGAGACGGGCGTTGAGATGACGTTGGGCATCCACGGTCGCACCGCTCACCTGCCCCCACACGAGGCCGCCCGCCACGGCCAACGGGAGGGCGCCGACCCCGTCGAAGGGCGCCGCACAGGCTACGGCCACCACCGTCGCCGTGCTGGCCTCCGGAAAGCGGGCTCCCCCGGAAGGCACGGACACGAGGAGGAACAGCTCGAGTATGGCCCCGACGAGAGCCCCCTGGACCACGTCGCCGGCCATCCAGCCGGCGAGGACACCCGCCACCAGCGGTCGGGAGACCATGAACTGCCCCACGGCCGTCCCGTCCAGGCCGAGCACGCCGCCCAGGGCGCCGAATCGAAGCAGGTCCATGATCGATCGATGTCTCCGGTCTGGTGGCTCAGTCGTCGAGAAGGCTCGCGAGGGCGACGCCGGGAGCGTCCGGGAGGTCTCGGGCGCTCACATGGGCTCCGTCCTCGGCGAGGGCCGTCAGGTCGGCCCGGTCCTCTGCCGTGAGGTGGAGGTAGCGCAGCACTTCGGTACGACCAGGTCCGTGGTGAATGCCCCCCAGGTTCACCTTCTCGCCGGCAAGAAGTCCCCCCTCCCCGAGACGGCGCATGGTGGCCACGTCCCTTGTGAGCACGATGGAGCGCCGGGAGTCGTCGCGCCACTCCTGAAGCCGGGCTCGGGCGGCCTCCACCTCGACGAACTCCACCTCGGTGTCGACGACGGCGAGCCGATAGAGGTCCTGTTCCCAGTCGCTGGCGGCCAACTCGTCATCGACGAGGACATACCGGTGTGGCCGGAGCTCGTGGCCCCATCCGATGACCACCTGTCCGTGGATCAGTCGCTCATCGATCCGAAAGAGGACGATGCCCACGTCAGGCTCCGGTCACGCAGGCAGCCATCGCATCAGCGCCGGACCGCTGGACGCGTAATGGACGCCTTGCCCCTCTCCACCAAGCGGTCCGCGAGCTCATCGAGAGGAAGATCGCGGTGGAACACGAAGTCGAGGAGCATGGGCAGATTGACGCCGCATACCACCAGGCGCCGCCCGGCGTCCCGGCACGTCGCGAGAGCCGCCATTCCGCAGCTCCCCGACTGGAGGTCGGTGAACACCACCACCGACCCGTCCCCCAGGGTCCGGTCCAGCTCCTCCTTCAACCCGTCCGGGCTCTTCTGGTCGTTGGACAACGGCACCAGGGCGTCGGCCTTGTCTCCCGCAATCCGTCGCACCGCATCGACCATGGCTCGGGCCATGGGGCCGTGGGCGAGGACGACGCCCCTCACCCCCGTGTCTGGGCTACTCATAATCCTGCTCGAGGTATTGTCTCAGTTTCTTGTCGAACGCGGCCGCCGAGTGGGTGCCCGAGTACTTGAGGAGATGATTCATCGCCACCACCTCGGAGATGACCGTGATGTTCTTACCCGGATTCAGCGGAACGGTGACGGTCGGGACGTCGATGCCGAGGACCGTCTGACTCTCCTCCTCCAGCCCCGTGCGCGAATACGGTCGGTCCTGATCCCACAGCTCCAGGTTCACGATGACCTCGATCCGCTTCTGCTGCCGAACCGCCCGGACACCGAAGAGGGCCGAGACGTCGATGATGCCGATGCCGCGGATCTCCATGTGGTGTCCCTGGAGCTCGTGCCCGCGCCCGATGAGGACGTCGTTGCCCTGGCGCGTGACGATGACGAGATCGTCGGCCACCAGTCGGTGACCCCGCTCCACGAGGTCGAGAACGCATTCGCTCTTGCCGACGCCGCTCTTTCCCATGAAGAGGAGCCCCACGCCGTACACGCTCGCCAAGGAGCCGTGGAGCGTGGTGGTGGGCGCCAGGGAGAGTTCGAGGAAGGGCTTGATGAGTTGGTACAGCACCTTCGTCGAGCGTTGGGAACAGAGGACCGGAATGCCGTGGCGCGTGGCGGCCCGAACGAAGTACTCCGGCACCTCCTGGCCCTTTGACACGAAGACCGCCGGCACGTCGAAGGAGAAGAGCTCGTCGAGGCGTGTCTCGCCCTCCGCGGCGTCCAGGGTGGCGAGGAACGTCATTTCCGTTTCGCCGAAGATCCACATGCGGCCTTCGGGCACCCTGGCCGTGTACCCGGCGAGGGCGAGCCCCGGCGAGGTCACGTCCGGGTCGGCGGCCTTGTTGTCCAGGCCGACGCCCTCGTTGAGCTGCGTGAGCTCGAGGGTCTCTCCCTTGACCTCGACGATCTCCTTGATGGAGATGGTTCGCTCGGTCAGATGCGCCCCTCCACTGCCGCCCGTCGCCGCCCCACCCCGTGCGTCATTCCCCTACGACGCGCTCGGAGAGAGGGGGTGCCTGGTGGTCCCGCCTCTGCTCCCGTTGGTCGCGGAGCATCCGCTTGGCCCGATCGGTGGCCTGGTCGATGGCCGACCTGAAGTCGCCGCCCTCGCCCCGGGCGACCACGTGGGGGGCACCGTCGATGTGGACGATGATCTCGGCCTTCTTGGTGTGTTTCTCATCGGAGAACACGACCTCGGCAGCCGATGCCCGCTCTTCGTATTTGGTGAGCCCGCCGACGACGGACTCGGTACGGGTCCTCACGCGGGAAGGGATCTGACAATGACGCTCGGTGATGGTGAGTCTCACCTGAACCTACCTGTCGAAAGGGATGCCGTGGCAGGGTCCCCAAAGCTAGTCAGGGGCTTTGCCGTCGACCACCCGACGAGCCCGTGGCCGCGACCCGGCGAAGGAGGGACTCGGTGGCGCTGGCCGATTCGTCCCACGAGAAACGCTCGGCGAAGGTCCGGGCCTGACGGGCCAGCCGGCGGCGCAACTCGACATCGCGGATGAGGCGCTCAAGAGCGCCGGTCAACGCGTCCACGTCGCCGTGCGGGACGAGGAGACCGGTCTCGCCGTCCACCACCGATTCCCGCAGCCCGGGGGCATCGCTGGCCACCGTGGGTGTACCGCACGCCGCGGCCTCGATGGCCGAGATTCCCCACCCTTCCTTGGGCGACGTGAGGACGTGGATCCACGAGCGGCGCATGAAATCGAGCTTCTCTTCCTCGGAGACGAAGCCGTGGAATCGAACCCGATCGTCGAGCCCCAGAGCCTCGGCTTGAGCGCGAAGGGCCGACTCGCGCTCCCCCTTCCCCACGACGTCGAAGTCGACGCGGATCCCAATCGCTTCCAGGCGCGCCACTGCCTGCAGAATCAGGTCGACGCGCTTGTACTCCTTGAGTCGGCCGACGAAGACCAGCCGGGGCGACACCGCCTTCTCCTCGGGCGCCGGCGTGAACTGCTCGATGTCGATCCCGTTCGGGATGACGTCGATCACCCCCGGCTCGAGTCCCCGCGACACGAGATCCGCGCGCGTACTCTCGGACACGGCGATGGTGGGGATCCCTCGATACAGCAGGGGCAGGGGCCGCTCGAGCCACCACGTCGCCAGGGCCACCGGAAACGGTCCGGCCTGGAAGGCCGTCGTGCCGAAGAGGTGGTGGGCCAGGAGGACGACGGGCGCGCGCGTCCAAAACCGGGTGAAGAGCGGGACCTTGTTCAGGTCCTCCACGATCACGTCGAAGGCGTGGCCCGCGAGATGACGCCGAAAGTACCGCGGCGCCGCCAGGGAGAAGGTGTAGCGCCGCCCCGCGCGGTGGACGTCGATGCCGTCCAGCTCCGCCCGAGGGGCGCACCCGGACCAGCCGGACACCAGGGCGTGGACATCATGACCCCGCCGGGCGAGGCGCCCGAAGATCTCGTGAAGGTGGGTCTCGGCGCCCCCAGACTGAGGGTTCTCCCGATCCAGCCAGTTGACCACCAGAATCCGAAGACCGGTCACGTCCGGCTCGCCCGCTCCTTGTACAACGCGTCCAACACTCCGTTCACGAACCGGGGCGACTCGTCTCCTCCGTACGCCTCGGCCAGATGAATGGCCTCCTGGATGGCCACCTTGGGCGGAATCTCCTCCTGGTAGAGGAGTTCGGCGGCGCCGATCCGGAGCACGGCCCGGTCGATGCGGGAGAGTCGATCCAGGCTCCAGTTGTCCAGGCGCGCCGCCAGCATCTTGTCGATTTCGTCGCCGTGCTCGTCCAGGAGCGTGGCGAGTCGACGGATGTAGGGCAGCCGCCGGGACGCGATGTTCCGGGTGGCCGCCGTGTCGACGAGGGCGTCCCGGAGCGTGCCTTGGAAGCCGCTGCTCTCCCAGCGGTAATGAACCTGGAGCGCCCACGCCCGGGCCCGGCTTCGGTCGATGCGTTCCCTCCGGCCCAATCGCTCGGATTCGGTCCCTTCGGAGAGACTCACGACGACCCGTCCATATCCCGGTACACCTGAACCATCTCCAGCGCCGCCATGGCCGCCTCGTAGCCCTTGTTGTCCTTGCCGGCGACGGCTCGGGCCCTGGCCTGGGCATCATCGTCGGTGGTGAGCACGCCGAACACGACGGGAATGTCGGAACTCCGGGCGACGGCCCCGAGTCCGAGGCTCGCCTCCTGGCAGACGTAGTCGAAGTGGGGCGTCTCACCGCGGATGACACACCCCAGGGTCACCACGGCATCGAATGCCCCGGACCGAACCGCTCTCGCCGCGGTTTGGGGCAGCTCCCACGCCCCGGGCACGCGGATGGTCACGATGTCGTCGTCGGTAGCTCCGTGTTCCCGCAGGGCAGCCAGCGCCCCTGCGAGGAGGCTGTCGGTGATGTGGTGGTTGAACCGCGCCGCCACCACGGCCACCCGAACGCCGGCGGCGTCCACCTTCCCACGCCGATTCTCGACGGGAGATCCCTCGGTACTCACAGGATGTGGCCCATCTTGGAGCGTTTGGTCTCCAGGTACTGCTCGTTGTGCTCGCCTGGAATCACCTTGAGCGCCTCGCGACCGGTGATCTCGATGTCGTACCCGTCGAGGCCGACGATCTTCTTCGGGTTGTTCGTGAGGAGGCGGATGGACCGAAGCCCCAGATCGAGGAGGATCTGGGCACCGATGCCATAGTCACGGAGATCCGGACGGAAGCCCAGGTGCTCGTTGGCCTCGACGGTGTCCATCCCCTGGTCCTGGAGCTGGTAGGCCTTGAGCTTGTTCCCCAGACCGATACCACGGCCCTCCTGTCGCAGGTAGACGATGGCCCCTGCGCCTTCTTCATCGATCTGCTTCATCGCCGCGGCGAGCTGCTCACCGCAGTCGCACCGCATGGAGCCGAACACGTCGCCCGTGAGGCACTCGGAGTGCATGCGGACGAGCACGTCGGACTCCGTGTCGATGTCCCCCTTCACCAGCGCCACATGCTCGCGGCCGTCCATGACGCTCGTGTACCCGATCACCTTGAAGTCGCCGAACGCGGTGGGCATCTGCGCCTCGGCGATGCGCTCCACCAAGCGCGTCTTGGTGAGACGATAGGCCACGAGCTGTGCCACGGTGATGAACTTGAGGTCGTGCTCCTCGGCGAAGACTTCGAGTTCCGGCCGTCGCGCCATCTTGCCGTCGGCGTCGAGGATCTCGCAGATGACACCGACGGGGGCCAGGCCGGCCAGTTCGGCGAGGTCCACCGAGGCCTCGGTCTGACCCACGCGCCGGAGGACGCCACCGGCCTTGGCACGAAGGGGGAAGATGTGCCCCGGGCGCCGCAGGTCCGCCGGCTTCGTGGCGCCATCGGCCAGGACCTGGATGGTCTTGGCCCGGTCCTGGGCGCTGATCCCCGTCGTGACCCCGAACCGCGTGTGGGCGTCCACGGAGATCGTGAAGGCGGTCCCCTGCGGATCGGTATTCCGCTCGGTCATGAGCGGGAGGTCGAGGGCGTCCGCGCGCTCCGGCGTCAGGGTGACGCAGATGAGTCCCCGACCGTACTGCGCCATGAAGTTGACGTGGTCGGCCGTCACCTTGGAGGCCGCCATTACCAGATCGCCTTCGTTCTCACGATCCTCGTCGTCGGCCACGATGATCATCTGACCCTGCCGGATGTCCTCGATTGCGTCCTCGACGTTGTCGAACCTCATGCCTGGCCCTCTTCCGGCGTGGTGGCGGGGTCGCGTCCCCGCGCCGAGAGAATCCTCGCGACGTACTTCCCGATGAGATCACCCTCCACGTTCAAGGGGGCGCCCGGTTGGAGCGCTCCGAGGTTCGTGTGCTCTTGGGTGAAGGGAATGACGCCGATACGAACCCCGCTCTCCGGCAGGAGTTCACTCACCGTAAGACTCACTCCATTGAGGGTGATGGACCCGTGCTCCACCGTCGTGTCGAAGATGTCGGCGGGAATCTCGACATCCATGAGCCAATACTCCCCGACCTTCTCGTACTGCCTGAGGTGCCCCAAGCCATCTACATGTCCTTGAACGAGATGGCCGTCGAGGCGCGCGCCCAGGGCGGCTGCCCGCTCGGGGTTCACGAGGTGGCCGACCCCGTAGGTGCCGGCGATGGTCCGCTGGAGCGTGGTACCGATGACGTCGACGGAGAACCCCTCGGGGCGTATCTCGGTGACGGTCAGGCACGCCCCGTCCACCGCAACCGAGTCACCCAGGCCCACCTCCGTCGCCAGGACGGGCGCGTCGAACCAGAGTCGGCGCGTGGAATCGCGCTCCTCCACCTCGGCAACCGTGCCTGTGGTCTCGATGATCCCGGTGAACATCAGGCCTGCTCCTGGCGGTCCAGCACGATGAGGGTGTCCGACCCCAAGGTGACAGGAGGCAGGGCCGGCTCAAAGGCGCTCCAGTCCAGGCGGTCGCCGTCGGGAAACGCGGGGACGGCCGCCGGCCCCAGGGTTCCGGGGGCCACGAAGAGATAGAGGCGTTGCACCCGAGCCTCCTGGAGGAGGCTCGACGCGAGCTGCCCACCCCCCTCGCAAAGGATGGCTCCGAAGCCGAGGGCGTCGGCCTTCTCCAGTACCTCCCCGAGATCCAGGCGTCCCCCGTCCGCACGCACCGGATGGACCGAAGCCCCAGCACCCTCGAGGCGCTTGACCGCGAGATCCGAGGCCGCCCCCGAACAGAAAACGTGCACGGGAGCATTCTCGGCATCGTCGAACAGGGCGGCGTTCGGCGACAGCTCCGCGTCGGAAGCCAGGATCAGACGCGCCGGCGCCTTCCGCCCTGCCGGCACCCGCCGGACCGTGAGTCGGGCGTCGTCGATGACGGCGGTCCTGCCTCCTACCATGACGGCGTCGTGGCCCTTCCGGAGCCGATGCACCGTGAGTTCCGACTCCGAGCCCGTGATTCGGGTCCGTTCACCGGCCCCGGCCGCGATGCGGGCATCCATTGTCATTGCCAGCTTCAGAGCGACGAAGGGCGTCCGGTGGCGGGCGCGGTGCAGGAACGCGGGGTTCTCGGCCCGCGCCCGGGCGGGCGTCCACATCGGTCCCACGACGTCGACGCCGGCCTCCAGCAAGCGCGCGCCGCCACCCTGCGAAGCCTCTCCCGGGTCGGCAGCGCCGTACACGACCCGCCGCACCCCGGCCTCCAGCAAGGCCGCCGTGCAGGGCGGCGTCTTCCCGTGGTGGTTGCACGGTTCCAGGCTCACGTAGACCGTCGCCCCGACGGCGGCCGTGCCGGCTTCGTCGAGGGCCATGACTTCGGCGTGGGGGCCGCCGAACCCTGCGTGCCACCCCTCGCCGACGATCTCTCCGTCCCGCACGACGACACACCCCACGATGGGATTCGGATGGACGTGGCCCCACCCCCGATGCGCGAGCAGGCGCGCCCGCTCGAGATGGACGCGGTCGACGGCCGAACGATCCTGGTCGCTCAAAAGACCAGCCGTGCCGCGAACGAACCGAACGCGCCGCCCGACGAGGAATCGTAGGCGCCTGTGTAGCCGGGCAGCATGGGAAGCCCCTCGGCCCATCCGCCCTCCACCGAGAGGGTGAGGATGAGGCTGAAGGTCTTGGAAGCGCTGGCGAAGTAGATGCGCCGGCTGTCCTCCAGACCGTCGTTGAGCACGAGCGTACCCGCGCCCCCGTCGGGCACCCTCAAGGTGACATCGCCCGAGAAGCGGTCCCATCCGAGGCCGCCCAGGACCTCCACGGCGAAAAGGTCCTTGCTCACCGCGACCCGAAGCGACGTCGTCGAGGGATCCGCCTCGACATCGACGACGTCACCCGCGGCGGTGTCCCCGTACCGCAGCGAACCACCGAAGCGACGGGCCACCGACACGGACGCCCCGGGAAGGGTGAAGCCCTCCCGGAGGAGGCCGATCCTGGCTCCCAGGGCGAAGGCTCCCTGTGCCCCCGAGAACCCGTCACCCTCCGACGTGAGCACCGTCGACGCGGCCGCGCACATGCCCGAGGCCACGCGGCGCACCCTCCGGGTGGTGTTCGACGGCG
>CALJKZ010000745.1 GCA_937983085.1 uncultured Gemmatimonadales bacterium | reverse complement strand
AGCTCCGACATGCCCCGCTGCTGATAGGCTACGGCCGAGTCGGCGAAGATCTGCACCCCGCCGTCGCAGGAGAAGTAGGCTCCCCCGATGTACGTCACCGTCCCGATTCCGGGCAGGGTCTGGATGAAGGTGTCGTTCCGGCCGCGGTCTCCGAGTACACACCCTTCCTGCCCGCTCGCGTCGGGGGCTGTCAGGGCCAGGCCGACGAGAAGCGCGGCCGCGCCAACCGCGGATCTCACGGTGGGCCGCATGGAGGCCGCCACCGCGGCAGGGTGGGCCGCGGTGGAGGCGCGCAGCATGGACACGATGCGGTGACGGTTCCGCCGGGCCTAGAAGACCCGCCGGATGCCACCCCGGGCGTTGGCGATGCGGATGTTCTCGAAGGACATGTCCGACTCGAACGCCGTACCGCTGGTGACCGTACCGTCTTTCATGGTTCGCACGGTAGAGGAGTCGCTCCACACCCTGCCGAGGCCGGGATCGTAGTAGATCTCCTGACTCTCGATGGTGCTCGAGTCCGCGGTGAGGAAGAGAACGACGTCTCCCCTGGCCACCATGCGGTTTGTTTCCCGGTTCCACTCGCCGGCGATGCCGGTCACCGTGGCTTGCTCCCTACCGGTCTCCTCTTCGTAGAAGACGATCTCCATCTGGTGGAGGTTGGCCAGGCCCGTGTCCTCGAACACGTAGGCGGTGTCGGCCTCCACCCGGCCCTCACGAACCCCGTTGGCGGTGATGAAGCTCACCATTCCGAAGGCCACGTAGTCCGACTCCATGGATTGGAGCTCCGAATCGGCGACGGGCGTGTTCAGCTCTTCGGTACACGCGGGAAGGACTCCGGCGGTCGCGACGAGGGCGAGGATCTTGAGGGAATGGTTCATGGGTCAGACGGCTCCGGCTCTCATCAGGTCGTGCAGGTGGACGACGCCTTCCAGGGTCCTGTCTTCGCGAACCACGGGCAGCGCCATGATGCCATGCGCCTCCATCCTACTCGCGGCAGCCGATCCGAGTTCATTTGCCGACGCGGCCTTGGGGTCGCGGGTCATGATGTCGGCGACGCCGCGGGACAGAAATTCGCGGTCGTGCTCCATGAGCCGCGTGAGGTCCCCCGCCGTCACAACGCCCGTCAGACGCCCCTCGGCGTCGACGATGGGCACGGTTCCCCGTTGCTCGGCAAGCGGCGCGATGACCTCCTTCACCGTGGCGCTCTCGAGCAGCGACGGATAGCCGTCGGCGACCATGACGTCGCGGACGTACACCGAAAGCTTGCGACCCAACGCTCCGCCCGGATGGAGAACGGCGAAATCCTCGGGACGGAAGCCCTTGAGCTGAAGTACCGTGACGGCCAGGGCGTCGGCCATGGCGAGGGCCGCCGTGCTCGACGAGGTGGGCGCCAGATCCATGGGGCAGGCTTCCTCCTCCACCGAGCAATCGAGGACCACCGCGGCGTGGTCGGCGAGCTGGCTGTGGGAAGCCCCCACCAGGGCGATGATGGGCACGCCGAGGCGGTGCAGGTAGTCGATGAGGCCCCGCAGCTCCTCCGAGTCGCCCGACTTGGACACGACGATGGCGACGTCGTCCCGGCCGACGATGCCCAGGTCGCCGTGAAGGGCTTCCACCGGGTGAAGGAAGATTGCCGGCGTTCCCGTGCTGGTGAGGGTCCCGGCCAACTTCCGGGCGATATGCCCGCTCTTGCCGATGCCACAGGTCACGACGCGACCTCCCGCCCCCGCGATCATCGTGCACGCCCGGGCGAAGTCTGCCCCGATGCGGGCGGCGAGCGCCGAAACGGCCGCCGCCTCCAGCTGCAGGACCCTTCGGCCCTCGGCGATGAGCGCGCCCTCGTCGGTCACGTCCGACTCCGCTCCTCGACGTACTGGTCGACGATCCGATCCAGGTCGCCCCGGGCCTGGAGGAGGGCGTCACAGAACTCGCGGACGGCGCCCCTGCCCCCGTGGCGGGTGGACTGCCAGTCGGCGATGCGGACCACCGGGTCCGTGGCGTTGGCCACTACGGCCTTGAGGCCTACCCGCTTCAGGACCGCCAGGTCGGGGATGTCATCGGCCACCATGGCCACCTCGTCCCACTCCACGCCTTTTCGTGCGAGAAGCTTCTCCACGACTTTCAGCTTGTGGGCATCCGGCTCCTGATGGCACTCCTCGACCCCCAGCTCCCGGGCGCGGATGGCCGTCGCGGCGGACACCCGACCGGAGACGATGGCCACCTCGAGGCCTCCCCACATGAGCATCTTCACCCCCACGCCGTCCTGGATGTCGAAGCGCTTGAGCTCCATGGGTCGCCCTTCGCCGTCCTTGCCCACATAGATCCCTGCGTCGGTGAGGACACCGTCCACGTCGAGGATCACGAGCTTGACCCGCTCGGCGAGCTCCTTGGGAATGGCATCCGCGGTCATGAGCCCTCTCCTGCCGCGAGGGCGGCGCGTAGCCGAACGACGTCGCGTAGAAGAGCCTCGAGGTCGGAAAGCGGCAGCATGTTGGTACCGTCGGAGGGGGCGCTGGGGGGATCGGGGTGGGTCTCGAGGAAGAGTCCGTCACATCCGGCGGCGACGGCTGCCCGCACCAGAGCGGGAATGTGCACGGGATCCCCCCCCGACGATCCATCGGCTTTACCCGGCCTCTGGACCGAGTGGGTGCCGTCGAAGACGGCGGGACACGACGTGGCCGCGCGAAGCCTCCGGAACGAGCGCATGTCCACCACCAGGTCGCCGTATCCGTGGATGGTACCTCGTTCGGTCACCGCCACGGGGCCCGCGCCCGACTCCCGGAGCTTGTCCACGGCCGAGGCCATCTCCTCCGGAGCCATCCACTGCCCCTTCTTGATGTTCACCGCCCGTCCGGTGCGTCCTGCCGCGACCAGGAGGTCGGTCTGCCGGCACAGGAACGCGGGGATCTGCAGCACGTCCACCACGGCGGCGACGGGAGCCGCCTGATGCGGTTCGTGGATGTCGGTGAGCGTGGGGAGGCCGGTGGCCTCCTTCACGCGACCGAGGAGCTCGAGACCGGCGTCCATGCCCGGGCCGCGAGGCGACGTCAGCTTGGACCGGTTCGCCTTGTCGAACGACGCCTTGAAGACGGTTGGGATGCCCAGGTCACGCCCCAACTCCGCGACGGCCTGAGCGACCTCGAGGTTCAGCGCATGGTCTTCCAGTGCGCAGGGACCGGCAATGAGGAAGAAGTCCCGGAACATGGCGATGGGCTCCCCAGCCGACGGGTCCGAGGCGCGAGGCGCCTCAGACTCCCACGGGCTGCTCTACGGACGTCGTCTCATCGCGCTCGGAATGCTTCGCCGCCGCGGCGATGAACGAGGCGAAGAGCGGATGGGGCCGGGTGGGCCGGCTCTTGAGCTCGGGGTGGAACTGACCCGCCACGAACCACGGGTGGTCGGTGATCTCGATCATCTCCACGAGCCCTCC
>CALJKZ010000744.1 GCA_937983085.1 uncultured Gemmatimonadales bacterium | reverse complement strand
CAGCACGATGCCGAGCGCCTCGGGCGCTTCCAGATGTGCTTCACGCGACGGTTACGACTCGGCTGCGTCGAATCCGAGCAGCCGGTCGAAGAGCCGGCAGATGCCCGGCTCGAGATGCTCGACGTCGACGATCGGCGGATTCGGCGAAACGAGGTCGCGGACCAGCTCCCGTCCCGCTCGGCGGCGAGGGCGGATGCCGGCTTTCGGCGACACCATCTCCGGGCAACGATCGACGTGAGGCCGCCGGTTCGCCGTGTCCGCGCTCTTGGACACCACACCCTCAGCGCTGCGACGAGCTCAGGGTGATGCGGCCATCGACTTCCGGCGACAGCGACACGACTCTTCGGTCCAGGATGTTCGAACCCTCGAGCAACGTGATCACGTAGTCGCCGGGCGGCTCGACGATGCGGACTGCATCGCCTCCCCGCACGTTCCGCATCGGCTTGCTCACATGCATGAAGTCGCTTCGCACGACCAGCATCTGGAGTGCGAGCCCACGCACATCATCCACGTCCACCACGTAGCCAGGAAGGGGAGCGAGCTGCATCCGACCCTTGTCGAGCGCGCTCAGCAGGCGGGGACCATACAGGAGCGCACCGTCGCCACCTCCGGAATCCCAGCGGAACGCATCGCCGAGATCCTCGCCGCGTATCGACAGCTCGTGCGCGCCCGAGAACGGCATGACCTCCTTCCACTCAGTCCACATCCCCCTCACGAACCTCGCCTTCTCGACCACGCCAACGACGCTGGTGGCGCATTCGACACGAAGGGAATAGCGCTCTCGTACCTGCGAAGCCTCGAGCACGAGACGGCCGCGATTCGAAGCGTCGGGCTCGCAGGTGACATCGATCGCCCCGACGTGGCCGCCGACGCGTGCTCGCCCGACGATCGCCACCCGCCACTTCCCGAACAGAGGCGGCGGCGAGGAGAACTCGAACTCACCGCTGCTGTCGGTCTCCGCGTTCATCCGCCACCGATGGGACATCCCAAGCCCGTCCGCACTACCGATGTCCATGGCGCGGAACACGTCGACTCCCCAGCCCGCAGAATCCAGCGGGACCGCTTCGAGCGTCAAACCACTCACTCCGCGCCCCTGACACAAGACCACGCCGGCCAGTGGCTCGGACGCATGAACGTCGATGTCGCGATGAGCGTGCCGGTTCGCCGCGTCTACGCGGAAGTGTGAGGCCGCGCCAACGTAGCCGGTTGCAAGGACCGTGACACGGTACTCACCCGGCCCTTTCAAGTCTACCGAGTAGGATCCATCGTCACTCGACACGACTTTGGCGTTGAATGGGCTCGCAATGAACTCGCCCGCACCGGAGACGGCAATGCGAGCGCCAGGCACTGCAACTCCTTCATGGAGCACTCGCCCCGCAAGGGTGTACGTTGGCTCACCCAACCTCAGCTCCACGCGAGATGCCGAGCCGGAAGTGACCCTGACCAGAGTGGCAGGGGACACTCTCCCTTCGCTATCGGTTGCTGCAACGTAATAGACGCCGTCCGGGCTGACCTCCAACTCAGCAAGCCCATCCGGTCCAGACTTCGAATGCTCAGCAGGGTTCAACGGCTTGCCCTGTGCGTCGCCGGCGACGCCCCTGACGGTTGCTGCCACGATCGCCCCCGAAACGGGAGAATCGCGCTCATCCATCACCCTGGCCAAGATTCGCGCCCAGGGCCTCAGTTCGAGAAGCACCACGTCGGCCCCTGCAGTAGAGGCCACAGACAAGGATCTCGTCCCCAGGCCAGGATCCCGAGCCTCCAACCCTACCAGGCCTGCGGGAAGGTCAAGCCGGATCGCTCCGCCACGATCGGTAACGGCCTCCGAGACTCGATCTCCGCTGCGGATCGTGACCCGCACACCGCTCACGCGGCGGCCTCCGGGAACCTGGACGAAGATGATGTCCTGCACCGCGTCGCCGCCAGAGACCACGTCACGCTCGACCAGCACCGGTGCGCGCGCCTCGCCTTGGGCGGGAACCGCCAGCTCCACGCGGCTCGGGTCGTCGGCCTCACTGGCACGGCGAGGCCCGGACACCCCGCTAAAGGAGACGACTGCGAGTAGAGCAATCCCGAGAACGAGCGCGATGGCCGCAAGAACTACGAGCCGCACCTTGTTGTCGTCCATCGCCGCCTCGTCACCGATTGCCTGTGCGACCCCACGCCCGAGCCAGCACGGCGAGAACCCCCATCAGCACGAGACCCGCGGCCAGCAACCATCGACTCTGCGTCGACGTCTCCGCGCCCAGGCAATTGCATACCTCCTCGGCGCGTCGGTCCCACAAGGCACCCCCGAACAGAGCCATACTAAGCGCAAGGTATGCCAATGTTGCTGACCACGACCGCGGGCGCAGCAGGGCCAACACGCCGACACCAGTCTCAACAACGAGGGCTAGGACCTCCACCCATGACAAGGCCTCGACCAAGGCG
>CALJKZ010000743.1 GCA_937983085.1 uncultured Gemmatimonadales bacterium | reverse complement strand
CTATCGCAATGGCTCGCCCAGACGTCTCTGTGGCTGGATGAGATTTGGCTCGCACAGAACATCCGAGATCGAGGGTTGGTCGAGCTACTCACTACGCCACTGGCGAATCGTCAGATGGCGCCGCCTGGCTTCCTGGCCTCCGTCGAAGCTACGACCTCCGTGCTCGGCGTCGGTGAACTAACCCTGCGGCTCGCACCATTCCTGGCGAGTGTCATCGCCTTGTTTCTCCTTTGGCGAGTCAGCGTTCGGTTCCTCTCGGGGCTTCCACTGGCCGGCGTCCTGCTCATCGCCGCAGTCAGTCCCGCCCTGATCTGGTATTCCGGCAACGTCAAGCAGTATTCGGGGGACGTGGCGTTCGCGTTGCTCTTGATTCTTCTCGGCCTTCGATATGCGGAGGAACCGGCGAATCTTCGGCGGGCGGCATGGGCAGGTCTCTGGGGAGGTCTGGCCCTCCTGAGCTCGCACGCCGCCGTGCTGACCGGCGCTTTGCTGGGCCTCATCCTGCTCGCCCACACGCACCGGGCCGGAGCCCAGGACTGGCGAGCCTTCTCGGCGATGGCCTGCGGCTGGGCTCTCGGCGCGGGGGTCACAACGTGGGCAAGTCTGTCGTTCTCGACCTCGGAGGTCCGCGGCCATATGCGGGGCTTCTGGGTCGAAGGCTTCTTCCCTTGGGGGGAGGGTCTGCTCGCCGCGGTGCTGTGGGTACCAGCGCAGCTATTCCGGGCCCTCGCCCATTACGTCGTCTTCCTCGACGCAGAGTTCGGCTCCATCGCGGCGCCTCTTGCGTGCTTGGCGGTCGTGGGGGTTTTCGTCCTGGTCGCACAGCGGCGCGTCGAGGGGCTGATCCTCACGGCGCCGGTGCTGGCGGGCCTTCTGGGAGGCGTCACAGGCGTCCTCCCGTTCCGTCATCGCCTGAGCATTCATTCAGGCGCCGTCATCGTGGTGGTCGCCATGATCGGCCTTCAGTATCTGACCCGGCACCCCGCGCGTTGGCGTAGGCGGGTGGGGTGGACCGCAGGAGCGATTGCGATCCTACCTCTGCCCTTGATCGTCTTGCTTGCTTCCCGCCCGCCTCTTCGAGCGGCCGAGACCCGACCCGTCCTCGAAGCGGTGGCCGACAGGAGGCTCCCTTCGGACCGGTTGGTAGCCTACTGTTGGGCGGGCCCCGCCGTGGAATTCTACGGCCCGGCGCTCGGGCTCTCGGCGGACTCCGTGCTGGAGTGCGCTGACTCCGAGGTGGATGCCCGCTCCGAGGCCGCGTCCATCGGGCCCGGACGCGTCTGGTTCTTCTACACTAATACTCCCGAGCCTCGTTGGTCCAACGAAATCATGGTCGGTTTGGCCGGTCGCGGGCACGAACTCGACGTGATCGTGGATCCACACGCCCCCGACCGACCCGGCACCGGGGCCGTACTGTACGATGTCCGCGAGCCTGCGGTGGAGGAACGATGACAGGCGCGGGTGCTCACCGAGCGGAGAGGCCATGAACTGGGAAGCGATTGGAGCCATCGGAGAGGTCGTCGGCGCGACGGCGGTGGTCGCGACGCTGATCTACCTCTCCCATCAGATCCGAACCGCGAACAAGCAAGCCGAACTGGAGTCGCTGCGACATACCTGGGACGCGCTGAACCAGTTTTGCGACGCCCTGGCGAGCGTGGAGACCGCTTCGATCGTGGTCCGCGGGCGTGAATCCCTGGATCGTCTGGAGGAGGACGAGGCGCTCGTCTTCGAACATCTACACATCCGGCTCTTGAACACCCTGGCGAGTTGGCACCTCCAGATCGTGCGAACGTCTCCACCGGGGCCCTACCGGGAGAGCCAGCTCGAGAACCTCCGCGGCATCGCGACGGGCTACTTCGGCTTCCCAGGAACGCGCGAACTCTGGGCCCGGATCGGATTCTACTTCGCCCCGATTCGCGACCTCGTGGACGAGGCGCTACGCATCGACACCGGCGCAGCTGACACGTGAAGCCGAGTGATGGATGGGGTCGGGTGGTGGCAGGCTCGGTGCGTCAACCACCTTCAACCGTAGCGTTGGTCTGCACGAACTCGACGAGTTGGTCTAGAGCCGCTCCCCAACCTTCGAGGAAGCCCATGTCCTCATGCTTCGAGCGACCAGCCGCGTCCACGTGGCGAGCGACGGCTCGGTACCGGGTTCCACTGCCAGCCGCCTCGATGAGGATCTCGGCGGTCATGAACGGCTCGGCCTGGGGGCGATACCCCGGACCCAAGGCGTCCGTGAACACGAGCCTGCGACCCTCTTCGACCACCAGATAGCACCCCGTGTTGTCGAACTCGTCACCCGCCGGCGATCGCATGACCGTTCGGAACACGCCTCCGGGCCTG
>CALJKZ010000742.1 GCA_937983085.1 uncultured Gemmatimonadales bacterium | reverse complement strand
CCGTATCTGATCTGTCTGCTCGGTCCCGGGGCGGGGGTGATGGAGCTCGAGACGGCCTACGACCGGGGGCTCCGCGACCTGTCGCCGGGCACGCTGCTTCACGACGCCATGCTGCGCGCTCTCGCCGCCGAGGGCTGCCGGGAGATCGACTTTCTCGGCGGGGACGAGGTGTACAAGGCCGACTGGACGACGCGCCCCCCCCGGCCGGTCTTCGAGGTCGCGCTCTTCCGTCCCTCCTTCCGCGGGCGCATGGCGGCGGCGTACTACCGGGTGAAGTGGGCGGCCAAGCGCCGCCTCGCCCCGCGCGCCGCGTCGGCGAAGGCCTAGCTCAGGACGGGCGTTCGGAGCCGCAACTCCAGCAGAGGTCGTAGCCGGCGTCGACGGGGGAGTCGCACTTGCCGCACTGCCACGGGTCGCCCTGCGGCTCGGCCTTGCGGTCGCGCTCCCACTCCGCGACGAGAGGCCGGGCGCGCGCCTCGTCCTCGGAGCGGACCCACACGCGGGGCGACGTCACCGGCCCCATCGGGATCTCGCCGATCGCGCCGACGAGCAGCTCGCCGACTACGTCGGCATGGATGCCGGCGTCCAAGAGCATCGCCTTCACCGCATGCGCGTCCTGGGCGTCGGCCGCCCAGTAGACCTCCACCACGTCGCCGGCCATGGCGCCAAGCCTACCATTGCATGCGGTCCCGGAGAGGGCGGATCACCCCGGGGCCACCGGACCCCCTCTCGTCGCGGAACGGGACCGTGCCGCTGGAAGAACGATCCGTGGAGTCTGGGCGAGTCGGTGTGACACGCTGGGAGCGTTGTTCGGCGCCGACTCGGCTCACGGTTGGCTCACGGGCTGTCCCGCTTTAGCGATTTCAACGGGCGGCCCGTGTCATTTCTACCCGACTCCGCCCCGATCCGGGACGTAAGCCGCCGCCTACCGTTGCGGGCCCCCGCAGCAGTGATAGCCATTCCACGGGAACCGTCAGTATGCATGAGAAACAGAGAGACTCGGGCCGAGGGAAGGCCCTCACCCTGACGAGGGTGCTCCTCGTCGGGATTCCCCTCGCAGTCGTCGGCACGCTTCTCGCCCTCCCCCACGGGGCGGACGCGAAGCGAGAGGCGACGAAAGCCGCGGCCGCGGCGACGAATGGCGCGGCCGCCCCCTCCAAGGACTTCCGGCGGGCCAACTGGTCCGCCCCGGCGCCCGAGGACGAGGCCTCGGTCCGCGAGAGCTTCTTCGCCGCGGAGCGCGAGGTGCCCATGGTGGCGCCGGAGACCCTCGAGAACCTCAAGGGAACCGAGATCGTGTTCCCCGTTCCGGAGGGGGTGCGATGAACGAACGCGGCTTCACCTTCGTCGAGATCATGTTCGCCCTGGCCATCCTGGCCACGGTGTGCCTCGGTCTCGCCACGGGCGTCACGTCCGGGCACCGCACCTCGGAAGCCCTGGACCGCGAATCGCGCCTGATCCATCAGGCCCACGGCTACATGGAGCGCCTCTTCAGCCTCCCCTTCGGAAACCCGGCCGCCAGTGCGGCCACCGGAGCAGAGCTCACCGAGCTCTTCGATGAAGACGACGAATTCGGCACCGCGACGCTGCACGGTCTGCGTCGCTTCGGCGCCGTTGAGTTCGAACCTGCGAACTCTTCCGCATCGTGGTGAGCCACGACGTCACCGACGACGGCGACACCGATGACGAGTTCGAGGGACGGGCCGATCTTGTGAGAATCGCGATCTTCCACGAGGGGCGCCTGCTCGCGCAGACGCTCCGCTTCGATCCGACGGGGTAGCACACCGATGAGAAAACAGAAAGGCACGATCCTGGTCGCGGTCCTGCCTCTGTCCCTGGTCGCCGCCGGTGCTCTTCTACTGAGCATCACGGCCTCCAAGGCGCAGATGCAGGAGCACGAGTCCCACCGGCAGCAGGTGCGCGCGCTGCACTCGGCCAACGCGGCCCTCGCCCTGGCCCACGTGCGCATCAAGGCCTCCAACTACACGGGCAACTCCAACGACGCCCTCACCGACGGCCTGCTCGGCGACGACCTCGGCATCAACAACCTCCAAGGGAACCCGCTCAAGGTGTTCTCCATCACCGAGGACGCCGAGACCTGGCTGTCCGAACTCGCGCCGGGCTGGTACCAGCTCGACGCGATCGCGACGCTGAACGGCCGGCGCGCCCACGTCCGGAGCATCATCCGGGAGCGCGACCCCTTCAGCCGCTTCAGCTCCTTCGTCAACAGCCACCCGCTCGGGGTCGGCGGCAAGCCGAAGGGCGACATCCACACGAACCGGGTGCT
>CALJKZ010000741.1 GCA_937983085.1 uncultured Gemmatimonadales bacterium | reverse complement strand
ACGAAACCGTCGGTTCATAGGAGTGATACGGCCCGGTGAGGCCGAGGATCGTGGGCTCTCCCCAACGGCCGTCGCTCTGGAGCGACCGGAAAAGCCCCACCTCCGGTGCGTCGGTGGTGTCCCGCGCCTGGTAGCCCAGCGCCTCCCGGGCGAAGAGCGTGAAGAACATCTCATCGCCCTCTGGGGAGAACGCGATGCTGTTCACCAGTCGATACGCCCGCTCCTCGAAGGGGACGAACGGCTCCTGGGCGAGCACCGCCGGGGTCACCACGAGCGTCAGAGCCAATGCACCCGGAAGCCACCACGCGGCCCTCACAGTCCACCCTCCGTCACCGACGCCACGTACTCCGGCGGAAAGTCGAGGCGCCCGAGCACCGCGCCGAGTCGCTCGGCGTACGCAGGGTTCGTCTCGTTCGGCTCGGCCCCGTCGGGGAGAACCCAGCACAGCGCCGGGAGGCTTCCTCCTCCTAGAAGCCGCGCCTCCACCTCTTCGGGCCGGTAGTCTTCCAGCCCCGGCGCCGAGTAGAGCCCGTCCAGCTCGGCATGCGTCAACGCCATGACCACGCCGTACGAGCGAGAACCGGAGGTCGGTACCAGAGTGGCGCGACGCCCGATGCGCAGCGCGTGGTCGTCGACGTAGGCGCGGCGCGGATCCCTGGGATCCGCTCCCAGCTCCCGCAGCACCTTCTCGTCCATGAACAGCCCGTAGAAGAACCCGTCGACTCGCCCCTCACGCATCCCGACCTCCCCCGATGACGTCCCGCGAAGTCCTCCCCGCCGCTACTCCTCCCGCAGCGTGACCGCAGGATCCGTACGGGCGGCCTGCCAGCCCGGGACGACCGTGGCTGCCAATGCCACCACCAGAGTACTGGCCGTCACCGCGAAAAGCACGAGGGGGTCGCTCGGCGTCACCCCGTAAAGAAGCTCACCGAGGGGGCGTGTGAGCCAAGGGGTGGCAAGCAGCCCCACCACCGTCCCGACGCCGGCCACGGCCATGCCGCGCCGGAGCACCATCTGCAACGCCGAGCCGGGGCCACCACCCAGGGCGATGCGGATTCCGATGTCGCGAACGTGCTGCCGCACATAGTACGCCATGACGCCGTACACGCCGACGATGGAGAGGAGGAGAGCCGTCACGGCGAGCAGAGCGACGAGGGTGCTGGTGTATCGGCGTCCGGCGAGGGACTCGGCCGCCAGGTCCTCTACGGTCCGTACCTCGCCCACGGGGATCCCCTCGCCTGCCGCCCGGATGACGCTGCGTACGCCCGGTAGCACGGAAAGGGCGTCTCCGCGTGCACGGACATGGAGACGCATGGCCGAGTACGTATCCCGGGCGAAGTCGTAGTAGATAGTGCCGAGTCTTCGGGTGTCGTCCAGGCCCGCTGTCTTGACGTCCTGAACCACCCCGACGATCTCCACCCAGGGGCAGCCGTCCACGGTGCAGCCCCCCGATCGGAATCGACGCCCGAGGGGCGACTCGCCCGGGTAGAAGCGCGCCACCCAGCTCTCGTCTACGACCGCGTGGCGCATGGTGTCGGCGGGCACCGCATCGTAGATGCGCCCCTCCACCACCCGAAGCCCCAATGTGCGGAAGAAGCCCGGATCGGCCGTGATCCAGGGAGCCGTGGGCTGGGGGTCCTCCGGGCCCAAGGGCTGGTCGGCCAACACGAAGTTGTTGCCGCCGTCGATGGGCAGCGGCGGACGGGCATCCGCCACGCCCGCCGATACGACGTCCGGCAAGGCTTCCACGTCGGCGAGGGTGGACGTCCAGAAGGCCCGGACATCCGACCCGTTCGGATAGCTCTCGGCGGGCAGCGTCACGAGCATGGAGACCACGCCTTCGGGGTCGAACCCGAAGCTCTCGTTCTGGACGTGGCGAAGCGACTGCACCAGGAGCCCGGCTGCCACAAGCAGCGGAATGGTGACGGCGAACTGGGTACCAGCGAGAGTCCGGCGGAGGACGAGCATGCCTTTGGACGCCGTGGTCCGACCGCCCCCGATGGAGATGACACGGCTTCGCCCACGCGCGGCCGAAACGCCGGCGACCGCTCCGAAGATGAGCCAACTCCCCGCGGTGACGACGAGGAAGAAGGCCAGGGCCTCGGGCCCCAGCGCCACTTCGTCCACCCGCGGCAACCGGCCCGGGCCCAGCCGACGAATCGCCTCCAGGCCCGTTGCCGCCACCAGCAAGCCGAGGACGCCCGCGGCGGCGGCAATGACCCAGGCTTCGGTGAGGAGGAGTCGCACGACCCGGCTCGACGATGCTCCCAGGGCCGAGCGGATGGCGATCTCCCGGGTTCGCGTGATCCCCCGCGCCACGAGAAGGCTCGATGCGTTCGCGGACGCGATGACGAGGAGGAAGGCCACGGCGGTGAAGACCATGAGCAGCGTCCGTTCCACGTCGCCCAGGAGGGCCTCCTTCAGGTCCACGAATCCGAGGATCGCGCTTCGCTGAGGGAAGGAGTCCCGCCAGAGGGGAAAGATCCGCTCCGACACGGCCGCCAGTTGCGTCCGCGCCGTGCCCGGGTCGGCGTCGGCGCGAAGACGCGCGATCATGGGGTAGAAGAACGGCCCTTTACGAGGCGGGACGTCGACGACGAGGACCGGAAAGACTTCGATGCCCCGATCGAGGGGTCCGAGGCGATCGGGGAGGACTCCCACGATGACGCGGGGCACCCCATCCACCACCAGGGACCGGCCGACGACGTCGGTGCCCCCGGCGAAGCTGCGCAGGCGGAAGCCCTCGGTGATGAGCACGGCCGGATCCCCGCCGGGCCGGCCTTCCGACTCAGTGAAATGACGACCCACCATCGGATCATGACCCAGGAGCGGGAAGTAGCCGGGGGTCACCCGTTTGGTCCGGAGCAGCTCGACGTCTCGGCCCTGGGCGATCCTGCTCGTTCCCCGCGAGTACGCCGCCATGCCCTCGAAGGCCGGCGGCGGCGTCTCGAAGAGCGCGTGGGCATCCGCCATGGACGTGCTCCACATCTGCTCCCCGTCCACCGTGCGGAGCAGGACCATCCGCTCCCCGTCCGGATACGGAAGGGGGGCGATGAGCACGGAGTGGACGATGGTGAAGACCAGAGAAGTCCCCCCGATGCCGAGGCCCACGGTGGCCACGATGGCGCACGTGAACAGGGGCGCACGGGCGAGTCCGCGAAGGCTGTGGCGTGCGTCCTGGGCGAACGCCGATAGGCCGTCGCCACCCTGGGGGCGAGCCGGGGACGGCACCCCTTCCAGGCGGGCCCCGGTGAGGAGCCGAAGGGCCAAGGTGCGGTACTCCCGCTGCAACCACCGACGGGCGGACACAGGGTCGGTGGTGGTCAGTCGATGCTCGTACATCTCCAGGAGCTCACCGCGGATCCGTGCCCACTGGAGGGGATCGAGCCTGCGCTGAAGAACGAACCCCGCGATC
>CALJKZ010000740.1 GCA_937983085.1 uncultured Gemmatimonadales bacterium | reverse complement strand
ACCGAGGACCCCGCCCCCGGCCACAGGGGCGAGGTTCGCCTCACCGGGACGGGGCGGCCGGCGCTTCGCCGCGATGACCCGCGCCCCGAGACTCGCCACCCGCCTGGCCACATCACGTCCGATCCCTCCAAACCCGACGATCCCGACCGTGGAGTCGGACAGCTCGGTGAGGGGTGCCCCACCAGCGTAGTAGGGCTCCTTGGTCCACTCCGAACGACGTTGAGCATCGAGGGCGAAATCCAGACCTCGGCCGAAGTGGAGGAGCATGGCCAGGACGGTCTCGGCCATGGGGGGCGCATGGACGCCGGCGGAGTTGGTGAAGACGACCGTGCTCTCCAACATCGTCGGTGTCAGGGAGCTCCCGACGCCGGCGGCCCCGGAGTGGACCCACTCGAGCCCCGGCCCCGCCTCCAGAAGCTCAGCGGGGATGCCGTAGCCGAAGTAGACCTCGGCGTCGCCCACGGCGTCCAGCACTTCCGGAGACACCCGAGCGGCCCCGTCGCCCGAGCCGTCGGTGGGCTCCTCGATGACCACCAGTTCCCAATCCGACGGCAACCGATCCCGGATCTCTTCGGGTACCCACAACGGCATCGCCCATACGGGGCGTCGGTCCATCATGTCCAGGACGACGCGGGCCATGGGCTGCGACCCTACGGGTACAGGCGGTTCATGAGCCGTGGGAAGGGGATCATCTCACGGACGTGATGCCGACCGCTGATCCACGCCACTGTCCGCTCGATCCCCAGCCCGAAACCCGAATGGGGAAACGTCCCATAGCGGCGGAGGTCCAGATACCAGTCGTACGCCTCCTCAGGAAGCTTCTCCTCGCGGATGCGCTCCTGGAGCCGGCTCAGATCGTCCTCCCGCTGACTCCCGCCGATGATCTCTCCGTACCCCTCAGGAGCCAGGAGATCGTCGCACAGGACGGTCCGGGGATCGTCCGGATTCTCCTTCATGTAGAACGCCTTGGCGCCTTTGGGATAGTCGTGCACGAAGAGCGGCAGCTCCCGGTCTTCCATGAGGAGGGTCTCGTCGCTGGCCCCCAGGTCCTGACCCCACTCGATGGAGCTGCCCTTCTTCCGCAGCTCCTCCACGGCATCGGTGTAGCTGACGCGGGGGAAGGGTGGCTTCACCTTCTCCAGGAGTGACGTGTCCCGCTCGAGGACCGCGAGCTCGTCTTCGCACCGCTCCAAAGCCCGTTCCACCAAGTACGAGACGAACTCCTCCTGGAGGCGCATGTTGTCGTCGGAGTCGGCGAAGGCGACCTCCGGCTCGACCATCCAGAACTCGGTGAGGTGGCGCCGGGTCTTGGACTTCTCCGCCCGGAAGGTGGGCCCGAAGCAGTACACCCGACGAAACGCCGGACACGCCGCTTCGACGTAGAGCTGCCCAGTCTGGGCCAAGTAGGCCGAATCCCCGAAGTAGTCGGTCTCGAAGAGCGTCCCCGCGTGTTCGCCGATGGCCCCGGTAAGAATGGGCGTATCGATGCGGACGAAGTCCCGGTTGTAGAAGAAGTCGTGCACGGCCTGCTCGACTTCCGCCCGAATGCGGAGACCGGCCCGCTGGAGAGATGACCGCAGCCACAGGTGCCGATTGTCCATGAGGAACTCGACACCGTGCTCCTTGGGCTGGATGGGATATTCCTCGGCCTCGGAGATGAGCTCCACATGGGTCAGACCCAGCTCGAAACCCCCTGGCGCCCGGTCGTCGGCCTTCACTTCACCGGTGAGGGCCACCAGCGACTCCTGGGTGAAGGCCTGTTGGACCTCCCACACCGCCTCGTCGACCTGGCTCTTCACGAGGACGCCCTGGACGATCCCCGTCCCATCGCGTACGACGGTGAAGGAGACCTTCCCGTGGCCCCGCGCGGCCTCGACCCATCCCTTGACGGTGACTTCTGCTCCGACGTGGTCGCCGAGCTGCTTGATCTCGATCATGCCGAGACAATGCGAAGATTGACGCCGGAGGGGAACCCGGTGCCTGGGGTCGAAACGCACTCGGAGGGGTCTGGAACCGCGCGACTGGGTGAGCGGGC
>CALJKZ010000739.1 GCA_937983085.1 uncultured Gemmatimonadales bacterium | reverse complement strand
TCGGCGGCGACCTCCAGCGTCCCCACGATGCCGGTGAAGGGCTGGGGAGCGCCGGACGGAAGCGGCTGAACATCGATGGTGACAGGATTGGCCAGGACCGTCGTGGAAACGGTCCGCGACGCGAAGGGGGACGCACGGCCGAAGAAGTCCTCGAAGGGGTCGAGTGTGCCCGAGCGGACCCGCACCTGGGCCTCGACGCCGATAGGCTCGGTGGGTCGCCCCCCTGTCACCGTGGGAACGAGTCCGATGCGACGGAGGACCGCCGTTGTGTAGTCGACGCCCCCTCGTGTGCGCTGCTCTACGCGAGGCTGACCCGGCTGCGTGACATCCTCCACCCAGAAGCCTTCGGGCTCGGGAATGCGGGTCATGCCGAAGCTCGCCACGTCGACCAGCGTCCAGATCCGGTACTCCAGAATGAGGGGCTCACCGACGAACACCGACCGCTTGGAGGGCTCTGCCGTGATGAAGAGGTCATCGGGACCGATGGGACTGTTCTCAGTCCGTGAAGGCCCGGCGTCGGGCGAGACCGTGATCTGCAACGGCTCGGTGGAGATCGTCCGCCCCCCGGCCTGGACTTCGAAGGCCGGGATGCTGTGCGTCCCCTCCGTAAGGGCCTGGTAGCGGTACTGCAGCGTGGGGGACACGCTGGTGCGGCCGTTCACCATCTGCACCGGCGACTGGCTGCTACTGCCGAGGAACTGGGCGAAGGACGCCAGGTCGGGGAGCTGGATGTCGCGCTGGACATCCTGGGTGCCGGAGACTTCGACGTTCAGCGTGAACGAACCCCCCGGCGCGACGGTGGAACCAGGCGAGAGGTATGCGCGGACGCTGGGCTCCTGAGCAGACGCCACCTCGGCTCCGGAGAAGGCCGTGAGCCCGATGACCACCCCGACGGCTATCACCCGCCCGCCCACCACCACGCTCTTCATCCTACCACGGCTTGGTGGGCTTTCGGCCGCGAGCCGAGGCCGGTCGCCGGTTCACGTCGCCGGGATCTTCGTCGAGGGCGTCGAGGAGGCGACGAGCCTCCTCCTCGGTCATCTCTCCGTCGCGTGGCTGCGGCTGACCCTGCCCTTCACCTTGTTCGGCGTCGCCGTCGCCTTGCTCGGGCTCCTGGTCCTGAGGCTCCTCACCCGGTGGCTGCTCTCCCTCGCCCTCCGGCTGCTCTTCGTCGCCTTCTTCCCCCTCCGGGGGCTGCCGTCCCTGTGATCCCTCCTGAGGCTCGGACGAGCCCTCCTGAGGAGGCTGCTCCCCGTCTTCAGGCTCCTGCTCATCGTCCTGGGACTGCTGGTCCTGAGGTTGTTGCTGCTGCTGCTGGAGCTCCTGGAGGACCCGCTCGAAGTTGTGCTTGGCGTCGACGTCGCGCGGGTCGAGGCGGAGCGCCTGTTTGTACGCCTCCAGACTCGGCTGGAGCTGCTGCTGTCGGTAGAGGGCGTTGCCCAGGTTGTACCAGGCGTCGCTGGCTAGCTCGGGATCGCCTGAAGCGATGGCCTCCTGATACGCCTCCATGGCCCGCTGATAGTCGGCGTCCTGATAGAGAGCGTTGCCCGCGTTGAAGGGGATGACGGGCGAGTCGGGCGATTCGGCCATCGCCTCCATGTACCTCTCGTGGGCCTCCTGGAAGCGGCCTTCCTGATAGAGCCGGTTGCCTTCCTGGACCAGGGCACGCGCAGACTGGGCCTGTGCCGGAGCGGGTACAGCGGCGACGAGCGCAAAGCACACGAGCGCGTGCGCGCCCCCCCGGCGGAAGAGGACCCGGATTTCGCCGTACCCGCGCCGCAATAGCGCACCTTGTCTCATTCGAACCTCCCTGCCCAGACGTGCTGCTGTCGTTTCCGCTCCGAGATCATTCCGTCGGCCACCAGGAGCAGGAGAGCCAAGGCCAGGAAAATCTGGTATTGCTCCTGGAACTGTGTCACCTGCATGGCATCGATCTCCTCTCCCTCCCCTCGAGCGATCTCGTCGACGAGGTCGTCGAACACCGTCCCTCCGGCGCCGGCTCGGACGTAGGTCGCGCCGGCCTCCCGCACAATCCGCTGGAACGTCTCCTCGGCGAGGCGGGTCGTGACCACGTTGCCCTTATCTTCTCTTAAGAAGCCCTCGCGTCGACCCTGGGCGTCGTACACCTGGATCGGCGCACCGTCGGTCGCACCGACACCGACCAGTTACACCTGGACGCCCTACTCCACTGCGCGAGCCAACTCTTCGGCGAAGGCATCCTCGTGGTCCTCTCCATCGGTCACCAGGACGACGACCCGGGCATCACGCGCCCCCTCATCCAGCGCATCTAGAGAGACACGCAGGGCGGCTCCGAGATCCGTCCCCTGCACCGGCATGAGGTCCGGTTCCATTGCCGACAGGAACATGGCGGCGGCGCCATAGTCGATGGTGAGAGGGCTCTGGACGAAGGCGTCGGCGGCGAAGGCCACCAGACCGAGGCGGTCACCATCGAGCTGACGCATGAGACGCAGGACGGCGAGCCGCGCGCGTTCCAGCCGGTTGGGCGCCACGTCCTCGGCCAGCATCGACTGGGAGAGGTCGAGAGCGACGACGATGTCCTGCCCGACGCTCCGCACCGTTTCCACTCGGTTGCCGAATTGGGGCCGGGCCAGCGCAATGGCGAGAAGCCCCAATGCCATGACCCGGAGGAAGTTCTTCCAGCGACGCGCCTGGAGATCGACGGAGTCGGTGAGCTTCTCCACGAGGTCCGAATCGGCGAACTGCTCCAGCGCCCGGCGCCGCGCACGGGCTGCGGTCCATACCAGGAACACGAAGACCGGGAGGAGGGTCAGAGCCCAGAGCCAGTTGACGTCCGCGAAACGAAACATCAGCGCCTCCTACTCGCGGCAGCGTCCATCCTGCTCGACCGCTTCCACGTCATGGCAGCTTCCTCAACGCCGTCTGAACGAGAACGAGCTCGAGCATGAGGAGCATGAAGCCCACACCCAGCGGGAGCGGAAAACGCTCCTCGAAGCGGGTGAAGTTCTCCACCTCGATCTCCGTGCGCTCCAGTTCGTCGATCTCCTCGTAGATGGCGGCAAGGCTCTCGGTGTCCGTGGCGCGGAAGTACCGGCCGCCAGTGAGCTCGGCCACCTCGGTGAGGGTCGGCTCGTCTATGTCGACGCGCATGTTCGCGTAGCGAGTGCCGCCGAACGGATCCTGCACCGGTACCCTGGCGGTCCCCTGAGACCCGGCCCCGATCGTGTAGACCCGGACGTCCAATGCCTGCGCCATCTGCGCCGCGGTCACCGGCCCGATCTCGCCCCGGTTGCTCCGACCGTCGGTGAGCAGGACGACGACCTTGGATTCGGCCTCCGATGCCTCGAGGCGCTTCACCGCTGTCGCCAGCCCCATCCCCACGGCCGTACCGTCATCGATCATGCCCACGTCCAGCTCGGTGATGAGCCGCTGGACCACGCTGTAGTCGAAGGTCAGTGGCGCCTGCGTGAAGGCCTGTCCGGCGAAAGCGACCAAGCCGAGACGATCGTTGCGTCGACCGGCCACGAAGTCGGCGGCGACCAGCTTCGTCGCCTCGAGCCGGTTGGGCTCGAGGTCCTCGGCGAGCATGGAGCTCGATACATCGAGAACCAG